>JAPPQG010000045.1:5997-7390 GCA_028816945.1 Alphaproteobacteria bacterium | reverse complement strand
TTTGCGCGTGCCTTTTGCTTTCGCCTTTGCCTTTGTAACTGTTCGTTTTGTCGCCATTACATATTCTCCACTTCATCTGGGACATGGTAGAATGTTGGGTGGCGATATATTTTTGAACCAGCAGGGTCAAACATAGGCTCTTTATCTTGCGGGTCAGAGGCACTAATTTGGCTGGACGGCACAACCCATATTGATATGCCCTCCAAACGCCTTGTATAAACATCGCGTGCCGCCTGCAAAGCCAATGTTGCATCCGCCGCATGCACTGAGCCAACATGGCGGTGCGCTAGCCCATTGCCGGGGCGAATAAAAACTTCCCATAAAGGTGTAGGTGATTCAGTCATAATAATCTCACTTTAATTTAGTCATAGAGTTCATTCATTACATTCTATTCGTTTGCGCCATTATTCTGCGCGCCATTCTTTGCTTGCTGTTTTTCAGCAAAAGCAAGAACAGCTTCGCGCACCCATGCGCCTTCGGCATGGGCTTTGCGGCGGTCATTGAGCCGTTGGCGATTGCAAATCCCATTGCCGCCGACAACTTGCCAAAATTCATCCCAATCAATTTCCCCAAAATCATAATGTTTGGTTTTTTTATTCCAACGCAAAGCCGTATCTGGCACTTTTAATTGCAAATAGTCAGCCTGTGGCACAGTCGCATCGACAAATTTTTGCCGCAACCCGTCATTAGAAAACCGTTTTATTTTCCATTGCATAGATTGTTCGCCATGCACACTATCACTATCGGGCGGGCCAAACATCATAAGCGACGGCCACCACCAACGATTTAACGCATCTTGCGCCATAGATTTTTGCTCTTTCGTCCCCTTAGCAAGGGTTTGCATAATTTCATAACCCTGTCTTTGATGAAAACTTTCTTCCTTGCAAATCCGAATCATCGCCCGCGCATAAGGGCCATAGGAGCAACGGCATAATGGGATTTGATTCATAATAGCCGCCCCATCGACAAGCCAACCAATCGCGCCAATATCGGCCCAATTTAATGTTGGGTAATTAAAAATAGACGAATATTTTGCCTTGCCACAAAGCAATTCATCGACCATTTCCTCACGCGATATGCCAAGCGTTTCAGCCGCCGCATAAAGATAAAGCCCATGCCCTGCTTCATCTTGTATTTTTGCTAATAAAATGGCTTTGCGCTTCAAACTTGGCGCGCGGGACAACCAATTTGCTTCTGGTAGCATGCCGACAATTTCTGAATGCGCATGTTGGCCGATTTGGCGAATCAAAGTTGCGCGATAATTATTTGGCATATCATCATTTGGCTCAATTTTGCGCTCTTTATCAATGCGCGCCTGAAAAGCCGCAAGAAAGGCTTTATCTTCCTTATTGGTTTTTGTCGAATCAATCAATCCTTGTGCATACATAAAAAA
>JAPPQG010000045.1:4728-5964 GCA_028816945.1 Alphaproteobacteria bacterium | reverse complement strand
CATTTATTTATTTATATTATCATTATTTCTATTATCGACAATGCGCTGCGCCTTACCTTGTGAGCGGGCTAATTGCTCTGGTGGATGGACGCACACGCGCACAGAGACGCCAATATTTTCTTTAATGGCTTGTGTCACTTTTTTATCTAATGTTTGGCGCATATCAGCCGAACTATGGGTTGGCTCAGCCTCAACATGAATAATCATTTCATCCATGCGCTTGCCTGCTTGCAATTCAATCTGGTAATGCGGGCTAAGCCCATCACATTTTAAGACTTGCTCTTCGACTTGTGTTGGAAAAACATTTACGCCACGCAAAATAATCATATCATCCGAACGACCCGTAATTTTTTGCATCCGCCGCATAGAGCGCGCTGTGCCGGGCATAAGACATGTAATATCACGCGTCCGATAGCGAATAATTGGCAAAGCCTCTTTGGTAAGCGAAGTAAAAACCAATTCCCCCATTTCCCCATCGGGCAGGATTTTGCCACTTTCAGGGTCAATAATTTCAGGGTAAAAATGGTCTTCCCAAATATGCAACCCGTCTTTTGTCTCCACACATTCATTGGCAACGCCAGGCCCAATAATTTCGGACAGGCCATAAATATCGACCGCATGCATATTAAAGTTTTTCTCTATTTCATCGCGCATAGAATTGCCCCATGGTTCGGCCCCAAATATGCCAACTTTAAGAGAGGTTTTGCGTGGGTCTATATTTTGCGCATGAAAAGCATCTAATATGGCTAACATATAAGAAGGCGTGACCATAATAATATCGGGCTTGAAATCTGTGATAAGGGTGACTTGCCGCCCCGTCATCCCGCCTGACACAGGCACGACTGTACAGCCCAATAATTCTGCCCCATAATGCGCGCCAAGCCCGCCGGTAAATAGCCCATAGCCATAAGCGACATGGACAATATCGCCCTTGCGCCCGCCACTTGCACGAATCGAGCGAGCAATGACTTGCGCCCACACATTGAGGTCATTTTTTGTATAGCCAACAACGGTTGGCTGCCCTGTTGTGCCAGAGGAGGCATGAATACGGCTTATTTGTTGGCGCGGGACAGCAAACGCGCCAAACGGATAATAGGCGCGCAAATCTTGTTTTGTCGTAAAGGGAAATTTTTGTAAATCAGCAAGCGAGCTTAAATCATCAGGGTGAATGCCTGCTTCATCAAATTGCTGTTTATAAAGCGGGCTATTTTGATAGGCATGGTGCAGGCTTGCTTT
>JAPPQG010000045.1:0-4446 GCA_028816945.1 Alphaproteobacteria bacterium | reverse complement strand
TGAAGCGGTCAAAGCAAGCCGTGCGCCTGACATGCCAAGCGGGTGGCCGAGCGCAATCGCGCCACCATTGGGATTCACATAGGGTGCATCATCGGCCAAGCCTAATTGCCGTAAAACCGCAAGCGATTGGCTTGCAAAAGCTTCATTGAGTTCAATAAGGGCAAAATCATCTATGCTTGCTTTATCTTGGGCGAGCAATTTTTCAATGGCTGGCACTGGGCCAATACCCATTAAGCGGGGGGAGACGCCGGCTGTGCTTGCCCTTTCAATGCGCGCCAAAGGTGTTAAGTCAAATTCCTTTATCGCTTTTTCATTGGCAAGCAATAAAGCGGCCGCCCCGTCATTTACGCCTGACGCATTGCCTGCTGTGACTGTGCCATTTTTGCGAAAAGGGGTTGGCAGTTGCGCCAATTTTTCAAGCGAAGTTTGGCGCGGATGTTCATCTTGGTCGACAATTATCGTTTCTGCTTTGCGCGTTTTAATTTCGATTGGAATTATTTCCTGCTTAAAGCGGCCAGCGTCAATGGCTTTGGCGGCGCGCTGTTGCGAACGAAGGGCAAATTCATCTTGGTCTTGGCGGGAAATGTTAAAACTTTCAGCAACATTTTCTGCTGTTTCAGGCATGGAATCAATCCCATAAGCAGATTCTATTTGCGGATTGACAAAACGCCAGCCAATCGTTGTATCAAAAATATTATTGGCCCGTGTAAAAGCAGCCGCCGCTTTTGGAATCACAAAAGGTGCGCGCGACATGCTTTCCACACCGCCAGCAATAATAAGACTTGCCTGCCCCGTCATAATATGGCGCGCCCCCATAGCCACCGCATCAAGCCCCGACGCACAAAGGCGATTGACTGTGACGCCGGGCACTGTTTCAGGCAAGCCCGCAAGCAAAGCCGCCATACGCGCCACATTGCGATTATCTTCGCCCGCTTGATTGGCACAGCCGAAAATAACATCATCAATAGCAGATGGCTCAAATGCGGGCTGTGCTTTGACAAGCGCTTGAATGACACGGGCGGCTAAATCATCGGGGCGTATGCTTGCTAATGATTTACCATAAGAGCCAATGGGCGTGCGTGTGCCACCGCAAATAAAAACACTTTCCAGTGCTGTTTGTAGTGTCGATTGGGTCTGTTTTGCCGATTGAATTTCTGTCATCACATGATCTCTTTTTGGGCCTGTTTTTTGTCATCACTTTGTGTATTTTCTAGGTCAATATGTGTGCCTTTGACTTGGCGCGCCGCGCCGCGAAAGACAGCTAATTTTGTGCCTTTTTCATCGGTAATGACAATATCATAAAGCCCATTGCGGCGGTGGCGATAAATTTCCGTAGCCCTTGCCGTCAATTCCATATCCCCCAATACAGGAGCAATAAATGTAATCGTGCAATGTTGGGCAACCATAAGATTATTGCGGCTATTGCATGCAAAAGCAAAACAAGTATCAGCAAGGGTAAAAATATAGCCGCCATGGCATATATTATGCCCGTTCAGCATATAGGGTTGCACTTTCATGCGAAAAGTGGCGCGCCCCGCCGCAACATCAATCATTTCCATGCCAAGATTTTGGGAAGCTTTATCCTTCGCCCACATGGCTTGCGCACATTGGCGCGCTAATGCGTCTGCTGCTTCGTCTGTCATGTCGTTTATGTTCTTTTCATCTATTGTCATTTTTCCCGCCCTGTAAATTTAGGTGGTCGTTTATTGTTAAACGCATCCACACCTTCGGCATAATCGGGCGTATTACCTAATATGCGTTGTAATTTGCCCTCCAATTCTAATTGCGCCTCTAATGATTGGCTCATAGCTGCCTGTATGGCTTGTTTGGTAAGCCCATAGGCTATGGTTGGGCCATTGGCAAATTGCTGGGCTAAAACCTGCACGGTCTCATCAAGTGCTTCATCTTCGACCGCTTGCCAAATTAAGCCCCAATCAGCCGCTTGTTCGGCAGAAATAGGCTCACCTAGCAAGGCCATAGCTTTTGCGCGGGCTTCACCAATGAGACGGGGCAGAAACCATGTGCCACCAGAATCAGGCATAAGGCCAATTTTGATAAAGGCTTCAATAAAACGAGCCGATTTAACGGCTATCACAAAATCGCAAGCCAAAGCAATATTGGCCGCCGCCCCCGCGGCAACGCCATTGACAGCACAAATAACGGGTTTTGGCGCATTGCGTATTTGGTGGATAATCGGGCTATAAAATGTTTCTAATGTTTCGCCTAAATCTGTCCCCTGCATCATGCGTTCGCCTAAATCCTGCCCCGCCGAAAAACCCCGCCCCGCGCCTGTCAAAATAACGCACCGCACCGCGTCACTTTTGGCCGCCTCTTGCAATTTTTCCCGCAAATTCACATGCATAGGCTCACAAAAGGCATTTAATTTATCAGGCCGATTCAGGGTAATTGTCGCAATGCCCTCAGCCTGCTCATATAAAATATAATCCGTCATGTTCGCGTCTCCATATATTTGCTATAAATGGTTACATAAATTGACTAATTAGTCAATTATTACTTTACACAATATGGAAAATAATTAAACTAGATATGAAACAATATACGGCTCAACCCGCCTAACCTAAATTCTATAAGAGTATAAGAGCATTAAAGCATAAAGAGCATTAAAGCATAAAGAGCAGAAAAGAACATTAAAGCAGAGAGAACCAGAGGAGCGCAGAATGTCCCAATCACCCAATGCAACAAATTCCAAAAAAGCCGAAACATATTGGCAAACCCACGCCCAATTACTGAAACAAGCCCAACAAGCCATTGAAGAGCGTAGCTATTGGTCGCCTTACCCAGAAATGCCAAGTGGCAAAATTTATGGCGAAACAGCCAAAGAGGAGGGCGAGAAAGCTTTTACGGACAGGCTTGGGGCTTGTTTTACACTAGCGAACCACCCCTCAAATGGGGAAATGACAAGCGATGAAGCCTCCCCTTTTGGTGCGACCTTGAACCTGTCTTATCATACAGCCACAGAGACACAACTGATTGCCGCCGCCAAACAAGCCCAAGCACAATGGCAAGCCGCCTCTATTGAGGCACGAACAGGCATCTGCCTTGAAATTTTGCACCGCATCAATAAGCAATCATTCCAAATAGCCCATGCAGTCATGCATACAACAGGGCAAAGTTTTGCGATGGCTTTCCAAGCAGGCGGCCCCCACGCACAAGACCGCGCCTTAGAGGCTGTCACTTATGCCTATAATGAAATGACCCGCACGCCGGCCAACGCCCTATGGGAAAAGCCGATGGGCAAACAACCGCCGGCAAAACTTGCTAAATCTTATAAAATTATCCCCCGCGGCATTGCTTTGACGATTGGCTGTGCGACTTTTCCAACATGGAATGCTTATCCGGGTATTTTTGCAAGCCTTGTGACAGCAAATGCTGTTATTGTCAAACCGCACCCAACGGCTATTTTGCCTTTGGCAATATCTATTGCCATTGCCCGTAATGTTTTGGCAGAAGCAGGCTTTGACCCCAATATCATACTTATGGCGTGCGACAAAAAGGGCGCTGAAATAACCAAAACATTGGTTGCTATGGCGGATATAAATCTCATTGACTATACAGGCTCAAATAGGTTCGGCCAATGGGTGCGGGAAAATGCCAAAACACCCCATATTTATACCGAAGAAGCAGGCATTAACCCGATTGTCATTACTGGCACAGATAATTTTAAGGGCATGTGCGGCAATATCGCTATGTCCCTATCGCTTTATGCAGGTCAAATGTGTACCGCCCCGCAAAATATATTTATCCCCCGCGATGGGATTGACACTGACGAAGGACATAAAAGTTTTACAGACATTGCCGAAAGCCTGAAAAAAGCCATTGACGGTTTGCTAGGCGATACAGCGCGCGCGACTGCCATTCTTGGTGCGATTATCAATCCCGATACACTCAAACGCATTGCAGATTGTGCCAATAAAGGCAAAGTCTTGCGCGCCTCTAAACCCGTTGCCGATATAGATAATCCGCAAATTGTCACCCCGCTTATGCTCTTGGTGGAAAAGAGTGATGATAAAATATGGATGACGGAGCAATTTGGCCCGATTAGTTTTATTATTGCCACCGATAATGCCGAACAAGCGATTGCGCTTGCCGGCGCATCAATCCGTGAAAAAGGCGCGATTACAGCCTCTATTTATGCAAATGAGGAAAAATGGCTGACACAGGCTGAAACGGAACTTGCCGGCGCAGGCGCTTTATTATCGTGCAATCTTGCTGGGCCTATATTGGTTAATCAAACAGCCGCTTTTAGTGATTATCATGTATCGGGGGCGAACCCAGCAGGCAATGCCTCTTTGGCCGATACCGCCTTTGTTGCTAACCGCTTTCGCATTGCCGCGATACGCAAACCCGCAAACCCATAAAAAATAGAAAATAGAGAGGGTGGATTAAGGACGCATAAAGTGCAATGTTTGTTGTGACTTTGTGGTG
>JAPPQG010000220.1 GCA_028816945.1 Alphaproteobacteria bacterium | reverse complement strand
GCCCGATGAATATGTAAATATTTTGCCCCGTAACGCTTTTCAAAAACCCCCTTAAACGGCAAAGAGAGTTCTAGGCGACCCGTGCGGAAATCGCGCAAATGGCATGTGTCAGGCTCAACGGCTAGGCGCAAAATATCCTTATCCACCCCAAGTGCGGCAAAAACACACATAGCATTTGGGCTTAATTGAATGCCTGCGCCTATGTCATCTAGGCTTGGGGATTGTTCAAAAACCACGCAATCCATATTGAATTTGCTGAGTGCCAGAGCCGCCGTCAAGCCGCCAATCCCGGCACCAACAATTAAGATTTTTTTGCTATCACGCCCGCCCATAAATTATTGCCCCTTTGCCCTATAACATTTCAACGCCAATCGCTGTGGCTTCCCCCCCGCCAATACATAAGCATGCAATGCCGCGTTTTAATTCTAGCCGTTGCAACGCATATAATAGGGTCACAATAATCCGTGCGCCAGATGCGCCAATGGGATGGCCAAGCACAAGCCCGCCTCCTTGTATATTTACTTTTTCTGCGTCTAGCCCTAATGCGTCAATCGCCCGCATGGTAACCATAGCAAAGGCTTCGTTAATCTCGAATAAATCCACACTCTCTTTATCCCAACCCGTTTTATCCAATAATTTGCGAATGGCTTCAACGGGGGCGATAGGAAATTCTTCGGGTAATTGTGCATGGCTTGTATGGGCGACAAATTGTGCCATCGGTTTAAGGTCAAGTTCATTTGCTTTTTCTAATCTCGTTAGCACAAGTGCCGCCGCCCCGTCTGAAATAGAACTAGAATTGGCAGCTGTTATTGTCCCATTTTTGGCAAAAGCAGGTTTTAAGCGAGCAATTTTTTCTGCATCACTATCAGCAGGCAATTCATCTTCGCTAATTTCTATTTCGCCTTTGCGTGTTTTGACATTTATGGGTGTAATTTCTGCCTTAAAATATCCCTCTTTGGCGGCTTTTTTGGCGCGCTTTGCTGATTCAAGCGCATAAGCATCCATTTGCGCACGGGTGAGTTGATATTTGTCTGCTAGATTTTGTGCAAAACTCCCCATTGCCGCGCCCGTATAAGCATCCTCTAACCCATCATAAAACATATGGTCTTTTATCTCCTTATGCCCCATGCGTAAGCCTCCGCGCGCATTTGGCAATAAATAGGGGGCATTTGTCATGCTTTCCATGCCGCCGGCAACAGCAATCTCACAACTGCCTGCTTTGAGTTGGTCGTGCGCAATCATAGCCGCTTTCATCCCTGAACCGCATACTTTATTGATTGTCGTACATTGTGTGCCTATATCAAGGCCTGCGCCTAATGCGACTTGGCGGGCGGGGGCTTGTCCTGCGCCTGCTGGTAAAACAGTGCCGAATAATAATTCATTCACTTGTTCCTGCTTAATTTTTGCTCGTTCCACCGCCGCCCGTGTTGCGACTGCCCCTAGCATAGGGGCTGATTGTGTTGCAAGTGCGCCTTGAAACCGCCCAACAGGTGTGCGCGCCCCGCTAACAATAACAATTTTATCTTGTGACATTTTATTCTCATTTGCAAAGTTTTTGACATTATACGAAAGCCCAACAACATGGCACAATTCAAAGAGTCAAAAGGCCAAAGAAGCAAAGAGCCAAAACCCAAACTACTCACTCTTTTATCTTTTATGCGTAAATTGCCCTTTCGTCAAGCGACTGGATGTTAGAATTTTGCCCGTACTTGCGCGCCAAAATCGGCCGCCCCACGCAACATAAATGATTGCTCTGTGCCAAGTAGGAATAGGCTTGCGCCTAATGACCGCCAATGCGGAATTTCATCAATTTGCGGGGTGAACATGCCAATCGCCCGCCCTGCTGCTTTGGCCGCTTTACAAATAGTTTCAATCGTTGCAATAAGTTGTGGGTCTTCTGCGTTTTTATAGCCAAGTGAGACAGTTAAATCCGAGCGACCAACAAAAATACAATCAATCCCATTGACAGATAAAATAGAATCCAAATTATCTAATGCTTCGGCATCTTCAATTTGTATAATTGTCGTTGTTCTTTCTGCACTATCTTCTATATGTTGCGACATGGTTTTCGCCCCATAATGGGCCGCCCGCGATGAGCTTGCATAGCCACGCCCACTGCCAAAATGCGATTTCTCAGCAATAAAACGCGCATCTTCAGCGGTTAATATATGCGGTGCTAAAATACCATCGGCGCCGCAATCAAGCGCATTGAGAATATATTCAGTCTGCCTTGCAGGGACACGCACAATACAGGGCATATTAACAGAGCGAAAGGCCAAAATACAAAGGTCAATCGCGGCACGATCAAACGGTGCGTGTTCCGCATCAATACATATGACATCTAGCTCTGTGCGCCCCAATGTTTCACAAATAACAGGGGCGGGCGTTTTAAGGAAAGTTCCCAAAAGTGGCTCACCTGTCTGCAATTTTTGTTTGAAATTCATCATTTGCTCCTATTTATTT
>JAPPQG010000107.1:5168-7485 GCA_028816945.1 Alphaproteobacteria bacterium | reverse complement strand
GGTCAGCGCATTAACCCAAATCGTGCTTTATCACATATTGCGCCCGGCCAATTTACAAATAAGCCCATAAGTCAGCGCGCCCCCAATCATAGCATCGCCCAACCCTCGACAACACATTTTGTTGTGCGTGATAAACAAGGCAATGCGGTTTCTATGACAAGTTCTATTGAGGCGGCTTTTGGCTCGCGTTTTATGGCGGGCGGGATGATGTTAAACAATCAATTAACAGATTTCTCTTTTCTGCCAGAGAAAAATGGCAAAAAAATAGCAAATGCAGTCGCCCCCTATAAAAGGCCGCGCTCTTCTATGACGCCGGTGATGATTTTTGACAAACAAGGGCGTTTATTTGCTTTGCTTGGCTCACCCGGCGGGCCGCGCATTATTGGTTATGTCGCGCAAACTGTAATAGGTCTTATTGATTGGCAATTATCCATGCAAGAGGCGATTGATTTGCCCCGCCATGTTGCCTTTCGTGGAGTGATTGAGTTAGAAGCCGATACGCAGTTGGGCGACCATATGCAGGCTTTGCAATCGATGGGGCATAAGGTCACATTAAGAGCGCATCATAGCGGTTTGCATGGGATTAAAATTATCGACCAAATGCTAACAGGCGGCGCCGACCCGCGCCGTGAGGGAATTGTTTTGACCCTGCCTGAATGATTTACTTAAATGACTCTTGCATATTGTGGGTTTCATTTAACAATTTTATGTAATTATTTGGCTTTATCTGCTCTATAATAGATTAGCTATCTGCCCGATAGTGAATTACTGTCTGCCCGATAAAAATTAGGCGGCATTTTTGTCTGCATAATTATCTGTAATATCGGGTAAATCAAATTGAAAGCATGAGCCTTGCGCATTTGTGTAGGCAAGTTCCAATTTGCCCCCGTGCCAATTTACTAATTCTTCGGCAATCGCCATGCCCAGCCCTGAGCCGCCCGGCTTAAAACTACCTTGATAGGGTGTGAAAAGTTTTTCAACAATTTCTGCATCCATGCCAGGCCCCGTATCGATAATGCGGACAATACAGCCCGCCTCTTGTGGTTCAGCCAGCACACACACTTCGCCCTTTTTATTGCTTGCCTGTATGGCTTGGACGGCATTGAGGACAATATTATAAATGATACGAAATAAAAGTGTGCGCTCACAATCGGCTTCAATATCAGGCGGGCATTTATTGATAAGTTTGACGCTTTGGCCAACATCATGCAAGCGCACTAATGCCATGACTTCATCAATCAGCGGGTGCAGTAATTGCTTATATCTATTGATACTTTTTTTCGTATTGGTTGAGTAGCGCGTTGTCCAATCGCACAAACCTATCGCGCGCTCAACGCTAACTTGCATGCGTTTTCCTGTATCGCGTGTTTTGCTATCTTGTGAATTATCTAATTTATCAACATAAAGTTGCAGACTGGTTAGCACATTGCGTAAATCATGGGCAAGCCTTGCTGAACCTGCGCCAAGTGAGGCTAATCGAGCCTGTTGGGCGATATGGGATTCAATGCGTTTTTGTAAATCAATAAATTTTTGCCTTTGCGCAATTTTATCTGTGCTTGCGACACTGACAACCGCATTGCCATAAAGTTTAAGCATAAATTGATCGATAGATTGGAAAACATCCCTAACCAAATAAAAGCGAAACAATAAGGCCATAAGCAGACCCATAATAAGGTTTGATATATTGAGGTGGATGAGCGAATCTATCAATTTTGCGCGTATGGATTCTTGTGGGAAAACAACAAAAATAGGATTGCCTGTTCTTACATCTATGCTTTTTACCATTGCTTTGCTTTCAGTTTCTGCATTGAATAGTAAAAACACTTCCCATATGCCAAGCAGTAAATTATCATGCCCTAAATCATAAATATAAGCATTATCGGGATTATAGGTTTCGGGAATGAGCTGGATTGTGTGGTCGGGCTGGGTTTCATTGCCAGCAATGAGAATCATTTCAAGCTTATGGTGTTGGTATAAATTATAAGCCTGTATCGGGTCAGGCGGTTGGCCGATTGGGAATAGGTCGGCTGTAATTGTCGCCTTATCAATCAATAGATGCATATTATTTTGGCGCACAATGTTAAGGTAAAAGGGTGTAAAGAGAAATTGCAGGCCAAAAAATATTAATAGACCTAATAAGACAACCCGCACGGGCAGGCCGGGCAATAAAAAACTTTCCTCATCATATCCTAGATAAGATTTAACTTGTCCAAAATAAAATTTTAGAGGGGGCAAATAAGACTTAACATGCCCTAAATAAGATTTAACAACACGCAACTCAAACATTTTACTAACCTTTCAAACGCTCACAATAATT
>JAPPQG010000107.1:2497-4972 GCA_028816945.1 Alphaproteobacteria bacterium | reverse complement strand
GTTTTTTTGGAAAATAAGGTTGGTGTATAAAATGACCCTGCGGCATGTTTTGCTATTTCGCTACGCGTTGGATAGGGGGCAATCATATTTGCCATGCTTGCTATGCTTAATCCTTGTTGCAGAGCCAATATCCATGGGGCGAGCAAATCGCCTGCATTTTTGCCAACAATAATGACGCCTAAAATTTTCCCACGCGCGGTTGTGGTAATTTTTATAAACCCTTCCATGTCTTGTTCTGTACGGGCGCGGTCATTATTGGCAAATTTATGATAAAGCACGCGCGGCTCTTCGCCCTGTGCTTCTATATCGGCCGCTTGCAAGCCCAGTTCAGCCAATTCAGGTTCAGTATAAATGACACGCGGCATAATTCTATAATCCGCCTTTGCGGGAATACGAAATAAAGCATTGCGAATGACAATGCCTGCCTGATAACCTGCCGCATGAGTGAATTGGGGCGCGCCAATCACATCGCCAATCGCAAATATTTTTTTATTAGAAGTGCGCAAACGCTGGTCGGTTTCAATCTCTGTTTCAGAAAAGCGGATATTGGCTTTGTCTAAATCTAATGGTTCAAAATTGGCTTTGCGTCCTGTGGCAAGGAGCAGATGACTGCCACTAATCACATGTATATTGCCGTCAATTTCAACATTGAGTTCAAGCGCGCCATTTTTCTCTTCAATTTTTATAATATGCACTGCCTCTAAAATTGTCACACCCTCACTACGCAATTTATCAGCAATAAAAGCGGCAACTTCTCTATCATTTTGTGGCAAAATTTTATCTGCTTCTAGCAAAGTCACCTGACAGCCCAAACGAGAATAGGCTTGTGCCATCTCAATACCCATTGCCCCCCCACCAATAATGATAAGATGTTGGGGCGCGCTGGTAAGGTCAAAAATGGTTTCATTTGTGTAATAGGTCACATGGCGCAAGCCGGGAATGGCTGGTATATATGTCTTTGCGCCTGTGGCAATTACAAAACGCCTTGCCCGAATGATAAAGTCACCTGCTTTGACTGTGTTTGGGGAAATAAATTGGGCGCGCGCTTTAATGACCTGCACGCCAAGCCCTTCAAATCGCTCTACCGAATCATGGGGCGCAATAGAGGCAATGGTCGTTTGTATGTGATGATGCACTTGTTGGAAATCAATTTTAAGCAATTCGGCGATAATGCCGAAATGGCTTGCTTTGTTGATATGGGTTGCCATTTGGCTTGCCGCGAGCAATGCTTTGGACGGCACACAGCCATAATTTAAGCAATCCCCGCCCATTTTATCGCTTTCAATGAGGATAGTTTTAGCCCCCATTTGCGCGGCTCCTGCGGCAACAGATAGCCCGCCTGCGCCCGCCCCAATCACGCAAATATCGGCTTTAAGGGGGGCATTTTGTGTATCGCCTATTGCCTTTTTTTCTTGCCACCTGCGCCACGCAACAGGGCTTAATGCTAACAGACCCAAAGCCGTCAGCGGGAGGAAAAAGCGCGGGTCAAAAATAATCGCTAAATCTGGCACACCGCCTTGCGCGAGAACAACGGAAATACCATTGCCGACACTTGCATAAATAAAAGAGCCGGGGGCAATGCCGATAAAAGTCGTTAGCGCAAATAGGGGCAAAGATACACCCACAATGGCGGCGGCAATGTTAATGAGAAAAAATGGGAAAATGGGAATTAAGCGCACTGTCAGCAAATAGGAAATGGCGTTGCGCCGAAAGCCTGTTTCAAATTGTTGCAAACGCGGGCCTGCTTTTTGTCGCAAAACATTACCAAAGGCAGATTTTGTTGCAAGAAATATAATACACGCGCCACTGGTTGCGCCAAGCACAGCTAATAGCCCGCCCATAAAAGGGCCAAAAATCAAACCACTTGCCAAAGTCATAATGCTTGCCACAGGCAGAGAAAGGGCAACTACAATCATATAAAGCCCTATAAAACTTAATTTTGACAAAAATGGATATTCGGCTACTAATGTTTTTAGCCGCATCTCATTTTCCTGCAAATTGGCAAGGCTAATTTTTTCGTCAAGCCCAAAAGCAAAAGCAATTATCATGGCTATGATAATGCCAATAAGAGGTAAAAAACGTTTTATTTTATCCATCATAAATTCATTCAGGCAAATTCACTCATCAATATATTATCCTCGTAACACATAAAATTCTTAACGCTTATTCTTAATCTATGGCCCTTAACATATTTAGGCATATAGCTCAATTCTATTGACTTATAGCCATTTTTTTGCTAAATCGCCGTCTCAAACATGAAACAGCAGATAATAATTTGAACAATAATGGTTAATTTGGAAAATATAATGGTTAATTTGGCAAATAATGGCTAAAATGCCATATCCGCAAAGCATATAGGAGCAAATTCGTGAAACGGACATTTCAACCTTCTAATCTCGTACGCAAACGCAGGCATGGATTCCGTGCCCGTATGGCAACAAAATCGGGCCGTTTAGTGATAAATCGCCGCCGTGC
>JAPPQG010000107.1:0-1850 GCA_028816945.1 Alphaproteobacteria bacterium | reverse complement strand
GGGTAAAGATAATGTATAAACCATATTTGCCTATATTGAGGAGATAGAGCGTGAATAGCGACCATAATAATTTATTTATCGCGGTTATTTTATGCCTTGGTGTTTTATTGGCTTGGCAATATTTTGTTATTGACCCGCGGCTAGAGGCTGAGCGGGCGCGGCTCGAAGCACAAAATGAAATAGATGAGAAAGCGGCCGATAGTCGCGCCGAGGGACGGGCAGACAGGCCCGAGGAACTCATGCCTGAGGGAGACATGCCCGTTTTCCAAGCACCCCTAGCACCCCATGAAACAACACCATTGAGACAAGGGACGCGCATAGATGATAGAGCGACCGCACCTACAAATGATTTAGCCGCGCCCCCGCGCCTGCCTATTCAAACCCCGCAATTAACTGGCACGATTTCCCTAAAGGGCGCGCGTTTAGATGACCTTATCCTAACCCAATATCCTGTGGATTTGTCAGACAATGCGCCGGCTGTACACTTATTACAGGCCGCGCAAAACACAGGCACAATACAGGCACATAATATGCGCTATTGGCAAGTGAATTGGGGCTGGATTGGGCGCGATGATATAAAAGCCTCTCTGCCCGACCAAAACACTCTTTGGCAGGTGGAACAGGGCAATATATTGACCCCTTCAACCCCTGTGACATTGCGCTATGAGGCGCAAAATGGCCTCATTTTCCGCAAACATATTGAGGTGGATGAGCATTTTATGTTTACCGTTACACAATCAGTGGAAAATACAGGCGCACAAATTGTCACTTTATTTCCCTATGGGCAAATTGCCCGCCGCGATGCGCCGCAAAAGGCGAGCCTCTTTGTCTTGCATGAAGGGGGGATTGGTATGTTTGGCGAAGAGCAGGGCTTGCAAGAAATTGATTATAATGAGCTTGTCGAAGAAGCGGCCGTCACAATGACGGCGCAAAAGGGTTGGCTTGGCTTGACAGATAAATATTGGGCGACTGTGTTAATCCCGCCGCAGGGGGAGCATTTTGACGGACGGCTAACAGGCACGACAAGCAAAGCGGGCGCGGCGAATAGAATTGCCAATATTTATCGCACAGATTATTTGCTAGGCGAACGGGTTGTTGCCCCCGGCGCGCGGGTGCAAACAACAAGCCGTTTATTTGCCGGCGCTAAACTTGTCGATGTGATTGATGTTTATCATACACAAGACATATTCAAATTTGACCTGCTTATCGATTGGGGTTGGTTTTATTTCCTAACCAAGCCCATGTTCAAATTGCTTGCTTTATTTTATGGTTTGAGTGGCAATTATGGTATTGCTATTTTAATTGTAACCGTGCTTATTAAATTAGTCTTTTTCCCGCTTGCCAATAAATCTTATGTGACAATGGCAAAAATGAAACGGTTGCAACCAGAAATGGTGCGCTTGCGGGAAGCCTATGCTGACGACAAAGCCCGCCAACAACAAGCCCTTTTAGAATTATATCGGGCTGAAAAATTAAATCCGATGGCGGGCTGTTTGCCTATTTTGCTACAAGTGCCTGTCTTTTTTGCGCTTTACAAAGTGCTTTATGTCACTATTGATATGCGCCACCAACCCTTTTTTGGTTGGATTCAAGACCGCTTGGTCGCCGCCGCAATTTCTCATGCTTGGCATATGGCCTATCATTATGGGTGTGACCATGTTTATTCAAATGCAGATGAATCCGCCCGCCCCCGACCCCATACAGCGCAAGATTTTTATGTTCATGCCGCTTATGTTTACCTTTTTATTGGCTAGTTTTCCCGCTGGTTTAGTGATTTACTGGGCGTGGAATAATTTTCTATCAATTTTACAACAAGGTTTTATTATGAAACGGCATGGCGCAAGCATTGC
>JAPPQG010000197.1 GCA_028816945.1 Alphaproteobacteria bacterium | reverse complement strand
GCCGGCAAATAGCGTGTCACAGAGGGTGTTAATCCTGCCTCTTTTAACATGCTTAAAATCTCATCATCGGTAAAACCAAGTCGGCGGTGGGCATGCTCTTCACGCAATTTCTCCATATTATGGGGCGCAAAATCGACAATCAGCAATAAGCCATTCTGTCTTAAAAGGCGCGCCGCCTCACTAATGGCAAGATTGGGGTTTTCTAAAAAATGCAATAATTGGTGCATAATGACAAAGTCTGCAAAACCAGACGGCAAGGGCAGGTTTGTGACATCGGCAAGCCGCACCTGACAATGCGGTAAATGTGCTTTATCAAGGTTCGCCCGCGCGAGGGCAAGCATATTGGCATTTATATCAAATCCTATGCCGCGCTTTGCGCGCCTGCCAAAAACTTCTAGCATACGGCCTGTGCCTGTGCCTAAATCAACGAGCAAATCAAATTGTTTGCGGCCTGCCAACTGCACCATTTCATTCTCAATATGAGTATCGGCAATATGCAAAGCCCGCAAACGGTCCCAATTTGCCGCATTGGCAGAAAAATAATTTTGTGCGCGTTTGGCGCGTTTGGCGCGCACTTGTTTTAGTCTTGCGCGGTCACCTATAAGAATTGAATCATTATCGGGCAGAAAATCAAGCAAGCATTTCCCCAAATGCGCCACAGGGGGCGAATCCGCAAGGCGATAAAAAACCCAACTCTCTTCGGGATAGCGGACAACAAGGCCTGATTCGGTTAATAATTTTAAGTGGCGGCTAATGCGGGGTTGGCTCTGTTCTAGCACTTGTGTGAGTTCTTTCACGGTCAATTCACCTTGTGCGAGAATGGCAAGCAAGCGCAGGCGCGTCTGCTCCCCAGCTGCCCGTAATGCCGTTAATATGCGTTCCATTGTTTCGTCTAAACCTTGCTCTTATCTTGCCTTTGGGCTATTTTTGGCGATCTATAAATAGATATAAAGATATCTTTATATCTAATTTAGCAGCTAGGCAAGCTCTAATAAGCAAATTATGCTTTTTGCCCGCTTTTTTGTCTGCTTTTGCTATCGCGAACAGACATAACTGCCTGAATTGCCCTGAAATCCACCCTATTTGGCCCTATTTGGCATTGGTGGGGTTTTATTACATTTTATTCATTCATCTTTAAGGTGCTTATTTACATTAATTTAATTAGCCTATAATTCGTTTTTCTGTATATTCCGTGCATAAGAACAAATTGAATCCTGTAACATAGGAGTATCTATCATGCGGAATCTATATTTCATCCCTTTTATATTTGTCGTCACGCTTGGCCTATCTGCCTGTGCGACGAGTAATAATACTGCCGAATCAGTAAATGACCCATTGGAGCCGTTTAACCGTGCTATGTTTGCGGTCAATAATCAATTAGATAAATTCATTCTCAGGCCAGCGGCAATCGTTTATGGCTATGTGCCAGCACCTGCTCGTTATGGCGTTAGCAATGCGCTTAATAATCTTGGCGAACCGCTCACCGCGGCCAATGATTTATTACAAGGGCAAGTGAGGCGTGCCGGCACAACTGTGACGCGCTTCGGCATTAACTCCACAATCGGCCTATTGGGCTTGATTGATATGGCCGAATATTTTGGCTTTGAAGGACATTCGGAAGATTTTGGCCAGACATTAGCCGTCTATGGCGTGGGCGAAGGCTTTTACCTATTCCTGCCAATTTTCGGGCCAACCAGCCCGCGCGACCTTGTCGGCGAGTTAAGTCAAACCGTGCTTGAAGATAATCTATGGGATAGTGCGCTAGACAATACGAATTCATTCAATACGATAACGACCGCACTTGGTGCGCTTAGTGATAGACAGGAAAGTCTTGAATTATTAGATGAAATTGAGCGTACATCAGTCGATTATTATGCCACCATACGCAGTTTTTACCGCCAAAGCCGTGCCGCAGAAATTGCCAATCAGGAAATGGATATTGAAAACTTACCAGATATTGACGGGCTAGATATGTCAGACCTAGATATGTTCGACATGGATATGGCAGATAATGGAGATAAGGCCAATATGTATGAAGGCAATGAAAATGAGGCATATGAAGAGGGTTATAAATAGTGCGTAGCTCGATCGCGTTTTGTTATTTTTTGAGTGCCATCGGCTTATTTGTTTTACTCCCCCTTGCGCCCCAATTAGGGCAGGCGCAAGGGGCAGATATTATAAATCATGTGCCGCAGGCCGAGGCATATGTGCGCCAAATAGCTGATGAAGTTATTGATATTTTAGTTGCAAGCGATGATAAGTCCGTGCGGGAGGCGCGGTTTAGGGATTTATTGCGCGAAAAAGCCGATTTACGCCGCATAGGACGCTTTACGCTTGGCCGTTTTGCCCGCACAATATCAAAAGAGGATTTTGCGACTTATCAAAGCCTGCTTGAAACATTTATTATTAAAGTCTATGCGAATCGGCTAGGCGCTTATTCTAACCAAAAAATTACCATTCTCAGTAGCCAACAAAAAAACCGCAATATCATCGTCAAAAGCCGCATCGAATTTGCAACAGGGCGCGACCCTGTCATATTAGACTGGTGGCTGATTGAAGATAAGCCCGCGACATATAAATTATTTGATGTAAGCATATTAGGCATTTGGATGGCGCAAGAGCAACGCGCAACATTTTTATCGGTCTTGAATAATAATCAAGGCAATTTTGACATATTACTCAACCATATTAGACAGCAAGTAGAAAATCATTTGGCTGAATAAAAAATTGATTATTGGCGGCTAAATGATTGGCAAGTAAATGATTGGTGGCTAAATTATTAACAGCTAAATTATTAGTAGCTAAATTATGGACAATTCAATTATTAGCAGCTCATTATTGACGGTTGATGATTGGTAGCTGAATTATTAACGGCTAAATTATTAACGGCTAAATTGTTTATATTTAATGCGTTTAGGAATTTCGGCCGCATCACCTAATCGGCGTTTGCGGTCGGCCTCATAAGCCGCATAATTGCCCTCAAACCATTCGACATGACTATCGCCCTCAAAGGCTAATATATGGGTGGCTAGCCTATCTAAAAACCAGCGATCATGGCTGATAATAATCGCACAGCCTGCAAATTCCTCTAATCCCTCCTCTAACGCCCGCAAAGTCTCTATATCTAAATCATTTGTTGGTTCATCCAATAAAAGCAGATTTGCGCCGCCGCGCAACATTTTTGCTAAATGCACGCGGTTGCGCTCACCGCCAGAAAGTAGCCCAATTTTTTTCTGCTGCTCACTGCCCCGAAAATTAAACGCCCCCACATAGGCACGCGAATTAACTTCCTGCTTGCCGAGCATAATCATATCATTGCCCGCCGAAATTTCCTCCCAGATTGTTTTTTCATCATTTAGACTATCGCGGCTTTGGTCAATATAGCCTAATTGCACAGTCTCACCTATTTGCAAATTGCCACCGTCTAATTTTTCAGCCCCCATAAGCATTTTGAATAAGGTTGTTTTGCCCGCCCCATTTGGCCCAATCACCCCAACAATACCGCCCGGCGGTAATTGAAAAGATAAATCATCAATCAATAAGCGTTCATCAAACCCTTTACGCAAGCCCACAGCTTCGATCACCATGCCGCCCAGCCGCGGCCCTGCGGGAATGGTAATTTGCGCCCGCTTTGTTTTCTCACTATTTGTTTGCGCCAACATATCCTCATAAGCAGCAATACGGGCTTTGCTTTTAGTTTGCCGTGCTTTTGGTGTGGCGCGTATCCAGTCTAATTCACGGGCAAGGCTGCGTTGGCGGGCTTCATCTTTATTGGCTTCTTGGGCAATGCGTTTTTGTTTTTGCTCTAACCAGTTTGAATAATTGCCTTCATAGGGGAGGGCTTGGCCGCGGTCTAGTTCTAAAATCCAGCCTGTTATTTGATCTAAAAAATAGCGATCATGGGTGACTAAAATCACTGTCCCATGATAAGCGGATAAATAATGCTGTAACCAAGCCGTTGTTTCGGCGTCTAAATGATTAGTCGGCTCATCTAATAATAATAAATCAGGCTTTTCTAAAAGCAATTTACACAAAGCGACACGGCGCTTCTCACCACCCGATAGGGTTGCTATATCAGCCTGTGCGGGCGGGCAACGCAACGCATCCATAGCTTGTTCGACCTGACTTTCCAAATCCCATAAATTATGGGCGTCAATCTCATCTTGCAAGGCGGCCATTTCATCAGCCGTCTCCTCCGAATAATCCATCGCCAATTCATTATAGCGGTCAAGCTTGGCTTGGGCTTCAGCGACACCCAGCATAACATTGTCAAATACATTTTTATCGGCATCAAGTTGCGGCTCTTGTGCCAAATAGCCTGTTTTGACCCCGTCAGCCGCCCACGCATCTCCTGTATAGTCCGCATCTAGCCCCGCCATAATTTTCATTAAAGTCGATTTACCCGCCCCATTCACCCCAACAATGCCAATTTTTGCCCCCGGCAAAAAAGACAAGCGCACATTTTTCAAAACCTGCTTGCCACCCGCATAGGTTTTCGACAAGCCATCCATAACATAAATATATTGATAAGAAGCCATAGTCTGCTCTGTTTAGTCTATTTAGTCTATTTAGTCTGTTTTGTTTGGTTATTGTAAGCCCCCTCGTTTTAATAGCCCGCTTTATGATATTTAGGCAAGCTATTTAGTGGGGCTTTTCGGCATATAGGGCGCAAAATGCGCTTGGATTTCCACAATATCTTTTTCATAATCGCCACTTATGGGAAATTCCTCACCAACCAGCAGGGCTTTGTTTTTGACATCTACTTTTGCCAATATAAGCGGCACTTTTGCCCCTTGTGCGATATGATAAAAACCAGATTTCCATTTTTCCGTATAAGAACGCGTGCCTTCGGGCATAATAAGGATAATTGTCTCATCAACTGCATTGATAAATTCAATGCCCTGTTTAATCACATTATAGCTTTTTGTGCGGTTTATCGGTATGCCGCCTAAAAAGCGTAAAATTGTGCCAAGTGGCGGCCAAAATAAGGTGTTTTTAATCAATACATTGATACGCAACCGTTTGGCTGTAATACCATAAAGAAATAATAGATAATCCCAATTACTCGTATGCGGCGCGCCTATCAATACAATTTTTGGATAATTCGGCACATCGCCAATAATTTTCCACCCCGCTAAACGCGCCGCTAGCCTAAAAAACAAACCTAAAAATGGCACAAGAAAAGGTATGTCATGAATGGTGAATTTTGGAATATCCAAAATAATACTCCTAATTGCCTTAATGCGCATGGGATTGGCGCAATGATTTAAGCAAACTAAAACACATAATAGCGGAAATAATGAGAATAGGTAAAGAGGCAACAAGCACAAGCGATTTAGCCGTCTTTATCCCGCCACTGACTGATAATAAAGCAAGCGGCAAAAAGCCAAGCACAAAAGCCCAAAACATTCTATGCCAACGCGCCGGATGACTGCCTATGGCAAGCTTGCGGCTCGCGGCCGAAGCAAGTGAATAAGAGGCTGAATCATATGTGGTTGCGATAAAAATAATGCTTAACAGAATAAATATGCCAAGCATAAAATGGCGCAAAGGTAAAGTAGCAATGATTTCTGCAACGGCACGCGAGGGGTTGGTTTGCACCATAGTTGTTACATCTAAAATCATTTTCAAATCTAAATGAAGGGCATAATTGCCAATTATGAGAAAAAATAACCAACTGCCCAGACTGCCAAAAAAACACATAGAAAGAATGACTTGCCGTAAAGTTCGCCCCCGTGAAATGCGGGCAATAAACAGACCAATAAAGGGCGCATAAGCAAACCACCATGCCCAGTAAAAAATCGTCCAATCTTTAACAAAAGGGGAGCGCTCAAGTGACTCTGTATAAGTGAGCATGGATATAAAATTGGCAAACATAAAACCAATACTTTCTGTGCCGAGCCGTAAAATAAAAATTGTAGGCCCAATGCAAAGCACAATGATAAGGAATAAAATGGCTAGAATAATATTCAAATCAGCCAATTTGCGGATGCCTTTTTCAAGCCCCCAATATACAGAAAAGGCAAATAGGGCAACGCAAATTAAAACCACACCCATATCAAGCATTTTGCTACGGTCTATATCAAATAAAAGGGCAAGGCAGTCTGACACCATAGGTATGGCTAAACCCATAGAAGTGCCGGCCCCGGCAAGCAGGGCAAGCATAAAGAGAAAGTCCAAGAGGCGGCTTAATATGTCTTGTGTTGTATGTGGCATGTCTTGTGTTGTCTGTGACATATTATTTTGCGCGGGTAGAGTGTTTTGCGCGAGCATGCCATGAAAAGCTGTGCTGAGTCGTAAATGGCGTGCCTTTTGGTTATAATAGGGATAGGCAATGGCAATAGTTGGCAGAGCATAAATGGCCCAAGCCGCAATGCCCCAATGAAATAATCCATAAGAAGTCGCCCATTGATAAGCAGCAACAGAGCGCGGCTCTGCCCCAAAAGGCGGATCTGTAAAATAAAACGCCCATTCAATAGGCGCCCAATAAAGCAGGCCTGCGCCAACACCGGCACTAAATAACATGCCAAACCAGCTAAAGGTGGAAAATTCAGGCTCAGCCGCCGCACCACCCAATTTTATTTTCCCATAAGGGCTGAATGCCAACCAAACCAGAAATATGGTAATGCCAATCACCCCCCATTGATAGGCAAGGCCAAAATGGTCAGCAATCCAATTATAAATCTGCAAAATAAGATCCCCAGATGCAGACGGCCAAATAAATAAGGGTAAGCCAACCATAAACACAACAAAAATAGCAATCGTGAAATTTGCTCTATCGATTTTGGGGGTGTGCATGTTATTCTCCATTATATAAATTGAGCGTGTAAATATGGCTTGGCGCAAGGAGTTAGCCCAAATTAGAACCAAACTAACATAATAAAACCCAACCGCCAATACTATAACATCTCCCTATGAATGGACCTGTGGATAGGACATGTAGATGAAATGGGTTGAAAACGCGCTATAATAGGTCTGCCCTATTTTAAGTTTGGGCTTTATTTTAT
This sequence comes from Alphaproteobacteria bacterium, assembly GCA_028816945.1. GTDB lineage: Bacteria > Pseudomonadota > Alphaproteobacteria > RS24 > RS24 > JAPPQG01. The sequence continues at coordinate 491 of JAPPQG010000197.1, read as the reverse complement.
TATACAATTTGTAAAAATTCTGTATTTTACGCTTTTATTTGGGTTATTTCTTTGAACGGATTAAGGCACATGCAAATTATCATTTCAGCAGGCGCATCGGGCATCGGAAAAACTTTGGCGCAAAAATATATCGCTTTGGGCGCGCATGTTTTTATTTGCGATATTGACGAGCAGGCCTTGCACGCCACGCGCGAAACATTAGGGGCGCAAGTGACGGTCTTTAAGGCAGATGTTAGCAAGGTGGCAGAGGTGGAAGCATTTTTTGCACTCATTAAAAGCAAAACCGACCATATAGATATTTTGGTTAATAATGCGGGCATTGCCGGCCCGACCGGCGCGCTTGAGACTTTATCAAATGAGGATTGGGATAAAACAGTCAATATCAATTTGAATAGTTTATTCTATGTCTCAAAACAGGCCGTGCCAATGATAAAACAGGCCGGCGGTGGCACGATTATCAATATGGCCTCAAATGCTGCCTTTTTTGGCTT
>JAPPQG010000005.1 GCA_028816945.1 Alphaproteobacteria bacterium | reverse complement strand
TCACCATAAGATAAAAGGCCATGCCCTGCCCGCGTATTTCAGCGGGAATAACAGTGAGCATGGCAGGCACAGAAGCAGCCGTTAGCCATGTCATGCCTATTGTTGAAATCGCTATCACAACCAATGCTAATTCAGGTGTCGGCATAAGTGGAAAGGCAATGGAGGTTGGCACCATAATTAAAAAGCCAATCTGCATAACCCGCAACGCGCCATCGCGTATATTTTTATTTTGATAGCGGTCGACCATCCAACCGCCAATAAAAGTTGAAATAGGCCCTATCAGCAACAGCAACCACCCATTATATTGGCTAAATTTTACAGGCGACCAGCCCCATGTGCGCTCAAACATAGGGGCTAAAAAGCCCTGACTATAAGTGATAATCGTCATACAGGTTGGCAATAGAAAAATGCCGCCTAATATGAGCCAATGGGATTTGAAAAATTTTAGCACTTCACGCATTGGCACGCCGCCATTTTCTGTGCTTAACATGCCGCGCTCCAACCGTTTAGGCTCTTTTAGTAAGAAAACCAATAGAGCAAATAAAAGCCCCGGCAAACCAACAATTAAAAACACTAATTGCCATGGGCGCATATCATCGGGCAGATAGCTAAATTGTGTCATATCCAATGTTTCAGCAACCCGTAAAACTTGCCCGCCAATCAAATAAGCAATCCCTGCGGCAAAGGACAGACCGCTAAAATAAATTGACAAAGCGCGGGCGCGCCGCCCGGGCGGCATAGAATCGGAAATCAATGACACCGCACAAGGCCCCAAAGTCGCTTCACCCGCCCCGACAATCACACGCGCCGCAAATAAATGCCCAAAATTGCGGGCAAACCCCGTTATAGCCGTTGCCGCTGACCAAATGAGAACGCCCCAGCCAAGCAATTTTGTTCGGCTCGAGCGGTCTGCCAACCAACCAAGCGGTAAGCCCATAGTTGTATAAAAAATCGCAAAGGCAGCGCCAAGCAATAAACCCATTTGCGTATCGGTGAGATTCATATCGACTTTAATCGGCTCAACCAGCAAATTCAAAATCGTCCTATCAACATAAGAGAGAATATAGATAAAAGTCATCAAAACGGTGACATAGCGGCCATAGGCAGCACTTGGAAATTGCTCCTCGCCTGCACTTGCTGCAGTTTGGGTGTTTGGCTCTGTTTCATTGCGTTCATCAGTCATGTTTTCATCCGTCCTATTTTAATCCGTCCTGTTTTCATCAGTAATGGGGGGAGACGCCTCTTATAAAATTTTATAAATCACTGTTAGATTGCCGTCCCAATCTAAAATCCCCTGTTCGCGCCCAACACGGCCATCGGGTGTTTCTAATTTGCCTTCGGGATAGACTTTCAACTGCAAAGCATTTGCCCCTTCAATGACTTCATCAAAATGGGCGGCTTCTAATACAATAATGCTTCGATTGGGTGGGGTGGTTTTAGGCAAGCCGCCTGTTGGTGGTTCGCCGTCAATTTCTGTTAAAGCCATGACACGCGGCTGGTTTGGTGCAGAAAGGGTTGCTAATTTTGCCATATTATCCGTCTCAAACACCACGCGGCCATAAATATCTTCTTCTGCGTCAATAATATATTCCACCTCAAAGCCTAAAACATCGCGGTAAAAAGACAAAGCGCGCGGCAAGTCTGAGACTAAAAAATTGGCGCGTTGAAAGCGGATAGATGGTTGCTCTGCCATTGATAATCCTTATTCGAGGGATAATGATAATATGGTTAATAATTTATTTACAAAACCCGATTTACTTGTTATACGCATATAACAAGTTTCCGTCTAGCATAATATAGCGGAAAATGAAATAAACGAGCAAAAATGATAAGGGGGAAATATGCCAACAATCATTAAACGCACCACCATATTGGTCAGAAATATGGACAAAACCCTTGAATTTTATAGGGATATTTTGGGTCTTAATGTCAATTATGACGAAGAATTGACATTAGCAGAGGAATTGCGCCCAGCAGGCAATGCGGGCGATAAAGTAAGGCTTGTTATGGTTGCCGGCGAACAGCCAGAATCGGGGGTAATCGGCCTATTGCAATGGATTGACCCGCCAATGGCAGGGGCCGATCCTAATAATCAAGTCGGTTATGGGAATCCCGTTTTTGTGCTGACAGTGGATGATGTGCAAGCCATTTATGAGCAAGCGCAAGCAGCAGGGCTTAAACTTCTCAACCCGCCCGCAGAATTGGTCTTTCCAGCCATTGGCGGTGGCGAAGTGCGTATTAGATCAATCGGTGTTTTTGACCCTGACGGCCATTTCCTTGAATGCAACCAACATTTATCGGGCTAAATGCGCGTATCTGTTAGTGACATTTAATGACATTTAATGACATTTAGTGATTCTAATGGCTAATGGCATCTAATGACATTTAATGGCTAATGGCATCTAATGTCATTTAATGGCTAATAGCATTTAATGTCATTTAATGGCTAATGGCATTTCGCGTTAGCTGGCGCAAATTTTAATAAGGGCCGTTTTAATAAGGGCCGTTTTAATAAGGGCCGTTTTAATAAGGGC
>JAPPQG010000230.1 GCA_028816945.1 Alphaproteobacteria bacterium | reverse complement strand
TTTATATCAGGGGTAATAACCACTCTATACACACACCCCGCCCCCTGTCAAGCCTAAAAGCAGACAAAAGGGCAAAAAGGCGAAAAATCCACCGAACCCCTTAATATACAAATAGGCGAACTATCTAAAAATCATAATTCAAAGTGGCAAAATACCAGCGCGGGCGGGCATAGGCAATTTCCGCATAGCCTGACCCTGTTGTCAAAGATGAATTGCCCGCAATGGGATATTCCTCATCGGTCGCATTATTGACGCCAAGCACAAGCCGCCAATTACTATTATACGGATCAATAGATAATGACGCATCGACAGTTGTGACCGTGTCTAATTGGGCAATTTCTTTTGTGTTTGAAGTATCAAAAAAAGTCTCATCGCGATAGGATATATCTATGCGGGGGGCAAATTGCATATTATTCATATCAAAATAATAGCCAATGCCTAAATTGGCCTGCATGTCTGGCGTATAGGGTAAGGTGTTTTCTGTTGTAACAGCTGTCACAGCACCCAAAGCCAAAAAGTCCGTACTAACTGATTCAATACTATCATCTAAAAGCCCAAGCCCCGCTTCAATCAGCCATGACTCATTGGGCGCCCAAGTCAGTTCCAATTCAGCCCCTTGAATTTCTGCCTCACCCGCATTTAGCAAATAAGGCGCAACCCCAACACGGAAAATAAATTGCAAATCTGTATAATCCGTTCTGAAAATCGCCCCATTAAGACGCAATCTATCATCAAGCAAATCAGACTTAAAACCTAATTCAATCGTCTCTGCTGTCTCTTCGTCAAATTCAAAGAAATTGCGTAAAGCCTCTGCACTTGCTGGCCCGTTAAAATGGCTATTAAAGCCGCCGCCCTTAAAGCCTTCAGAATAGCTTGCATAAGTCATCACCCTATCATTCCACCGATAATTCACACTAGCCGAGATAGTGGTTGCCGAATATTCTTGCTCATAAAGTTTTTTCTCTAAATATTTAACATTGGGCGTGGCATAGTTAAATTGATCGGGTATAGAGCCTTTGTTCTCTTTGGTATAGCGCACGCCTGCTGTGCCGCTTAAATTTTCGGAAAAATCATAATTCCATTGCGTAAAAATCGCCCAATTATCATTTTGGAAATCATTATTATCGCTATCTAAACTATCTCTTATCCCCAAAGTAACAGTGAGAATATCTGCAATATCCTCTTCAAAATAATAAAGCCCGACAACTCCTGTCAGCCTATCGGCTTCATAAAGGGCTTGGAATTCTTGGCTCATTTGGTCGCCATCACTACTATAATCTGTATGCAAAATAGCAAGGGGTGTATTATCTGCATCGCGAATGCCGCGCCATTTTAATTCCCTATAAGAAGTAATCGACTTAAAAATTAACAAATCAGAATAATCATATTGAATATGGAGGGAAATGCCCCAATTCTCTAATGAACTTGTCAGTGAGTTCGTGCCATTATTTCTATATTTGCCTTTATTTTGAAACTCGTTAAAGCAGCGCGGGTCATCTATATTTTGCGGAATTGAGGGCGGCGGAAACATAGCCCCTGGACAGCCAGCAAGCGCGCTTGCGCGCGCGCCAAAGGGTGAATTATCCCGCGCCGCAGCAAAAACCAAAGGCACGCCATTTTCATCAACTTCGGTATAATCTAAATTGACTTTAAGTTGTAAATTATCACTTGGGGTGAATAGAAATTTAGCTGTTGCGGTCCAATTATCTGTATCGCCTAAATCAGTTCCGTCATTGACACGGGTTACATATCCATCTTGTCTTTTTGTGCCAATGGTAAATCGTGTTTTGAAATTATCGCTAACGGGCATATCAGTCGCAAGAAATAATTCCCATAGACTATCACTGCCGAGACCTGCTCTAACTGAACTCTTAAAATCGTCGCCGGGTTGGGTTGTGGTTAGCAAGACGGCACCACCGATTGTGTTGCGCCCAAATAATGTGCCTTGCGGCCCGCGTAGCACTTGTATATTGGCAATATCGCGCAATTCCATTGTGCCGCCTACAGAGCGGCCAATATATACATCATCAATATATAAACCAACGCCGGGATCTACATTAGAGGACGGATCCACCTGCCCGATGCCGCGTATAAAAACTTGTGAAGACGCATTATTACCCGCCAAGGGTGCGTTATTCGTAAATTCCAAATTAGGCGTAATTTTACCCAAATCATCTGTGCTGGTAATTTGCCGCCGTTCTAAAACCTCGCCCGTAAAGGCGGAAATAGCGACTGGCACATCTTGCAGATTTTCAGCTACGCGGCGGGCTGTGACTGTGATTTCGTCAATCGTAGCACTCGTTGCGCCTTGTGATTCTTGGGCAAAACTATTTGTTGAAACCATAAAGGCAAAAAAGCCCAATATGGCATATTTGGTGGCTAATAATATTTTGTGAATTTTCATAATCGTCTCTCCTCGCATTGGCTATATTCTTTTGTCTCAATGACATGTTTGTCTTAATGACAGGTTTGTCTCAATGCTATGTATGATAGGGCTGTAAATTGGCACGCCATTTTACAGCCCTATCATACATAGCAT
>JAPPQG010000144.1:2874-7556 GCA_028816945.1 Alphaproteobacteria bacterium | reverse complement strand
TTTATGAGTAAAGAAAATGGCGGGGGTACGCCAAATATAGAAACAGTGCGTGCCGGCATTAACAATTTGAAAATTCATATGGAATATATTTCTTATCTATTAGAACAGCGCGATTGGCTAGCGGGCAGTCAGTTCGGCTTGGCGGATTTAACAGCCGCGGCGCATTTATCTTGCTTAGATTATACAGGCGATATTTATTGGCAGGATTGGCCGATTGCGCGTGAATGGTATGCTAGGCTTAAATCGCGCCCAGCTTTCCGCCCGCTTTTAGCGGATAATATAGCTGGTATGCCGCCCGCAACGCATTATACGAATCTTGATTTTTAGCCATAAAGCAATGAAAATGGAAAAACATAAGCTGAAATCCTACATAAAAAGCCAAGCGCATAATCTAGGTTTTGATGCTGTCCGCATTGTCAGCCCAGATGCTATTCCCGAAGCGGCACCGCGTTTGCGCCATTTTCTTGCCCAAAATTATCACGGCGATATGGAATGGTTGGCAACACATGAGAGCCGCCGCAAAAGCCCTCTTGCATTATGGGCAGATGTGAAATCCATTATCATGCTTGGTGTAAATTATGGCCCTAAGGGCAATCCACTAGACAGGCTTGCATGCAAAATGACGGGCAATATATCCGTTTATGCGCGGGGCAGGGATTATCACCATATTATCAAAAAAAAACTAAAACAACTCGCCCACCAAATTAGCAAAGAAAGCACCGCTCAGTTAAAGGTTTTTGTTGATACAGCCCCTATTTTAGAAAAACCATTAGCTGCGGCAGCAGGGCTTGGGTGGCAGGGCAAGCACACAAATTTAGTCTCACGCGATTTCGGCTCTTGGCTATTTATTGGCAGTATTTTTACGACAGCAAAATTAGCCCCCGATAGACAAGAAGAAGATTATTGCGGCACTTGTCGGGCTTGTTTAGATATTTGCCCTTCTAACGCTTTTCCAAAAGCCTATCAATTAGATGCAAGGCGTTGCATATCCTATCTCACCATTGAGGCGAAGCACCAAGTGCCACTTGAATTCCGCTCTTTAATAGGCAACCGTATTTATGGGTGTGATGATTGTTTAGCTGTGTGTCCGTGGAATAAATATGCAAAAGCGACGCGTGAGACAAAATTGCGCACCCGCGCGGCCTTGCGTAAACCCGCTTTGGCTGATTTAGCAAAATTAGATGATGCCGCTTTTAGGGCTTTATTTGCTGCCTCGCCAATTAAACGCACAGGGCGCGACCGTTTTGTTAGAAATGTTCTCATAGCACTTGGCAATGCAGGCAAGCAGGAGGCTGTGCCACATATTAAAGCACGGCTTTGTGATAATGCCCCTTTGGTGCGTGGCATGGCCGTCTGGGCTTTGGCGCAATATAAAAATGCTGATGAAATGAAATCTTTGGCACAAGCAGCTTTGCCAAGCGAAAGCGATATGAATGTGCGTGCCGAATGGGAGCGATATATATGAGCGGGCATTTATTATGTTTTGGCTTTGGCTTTTGTGCGGCCGCCTTAGCGAAACAATTACAAGCACAAAATTGGCAGATAAGTGCCACATGCCGAAAGGCTGAAAAGGCGGGCATGCTTGAAAAAAATGCCATCCGCCCCCTATTATTGGACGGCACAAAATTGACGCCAAAACAGATTAGCAATGCAACCCATATTTTACTATCCGCCGCGCCCGATGAAAAAATAGGCGATCCTATATTGGCCCTTGCGGGCGAGGCATTACAGGATATGGCCACCCAATTTGCATGGGCAGGCTATCTTTCTACAACAGCTGTTTATGGCGACCATGGCGGGGCGTGGGTTGATGAAAACACCCCCCTTAATGCGACAACAAAACGCGGCCACCGCCGCATTGCCGCCGAAAAAGCATGGCAGGCGACTGATTTGCCTATGCATTATTTCCGCCTTGCAGGCATTTATGGGCCGGGCCGTAATGCGCTGAAATCTTTGGAAAATGGCAGGGCGCGACGGATTGATAAGCCGGGCCAAGTCTTTTCCCGCATTCATGTTGAAGATATTGCGCAAATTCTTATGGCCTCTATGGCGCAACCCAATAGGGGGCGTGCTTATAATCTGTGTGATGATGAACCAGCCCCGCCGCAGGAAGTGGTAGAATATGCAGCAAGTTTGATGAAACAGCCACCGCCCCCGCTCCTGCCATTTGATAAAGCAAATCTCAGCCCAATGGCATATAGTTTTTATAGTGAAAATAAACGCGTTAAAAATATGCGCGTCAAAACTGAATTAGAAATTACATTAAAATATCCAACCTATCGCGAAGGCCTTACCGCCCTTTGGGAAAGCCGAACATATTAGCCTATTCTAAACATATAAGCCTATTATAGTGTGGGCATAAGCCCGTCCAATATATGTGTTAATAGGGCAAGGTTTTCGGGATTGGATAGGCTGTGGTCGCCGTCTTTGATGAAATATGTTTCGACATTTGTGCTTTGTAGTTTCTCAGCTAATTCTAATGATAAGGCATATGGCACAGCTGTATCTTTTTGCCCGTGTAGAATGCGCACAGGGCCATGATAGGCAATGCCCTTATCGAGCATTAAATATTGCTTACCGTCTTCAATCAATTTGCGGGTGATAGGATAGCCTTTCTCATCATATTCGGATGGTATGTAAATAATGCCTTCTTTTATAAGCGTGTCGCGCTCGGTTTGTGAAAATTCTTGCCACATAAGCCGATGCGTCATATCAACCGCAGGGGCGATAAGCACCAAAGCAGCAATTTTATCTCTCAAAGCTTCCGCCATCATCAGCGATAGCCAGCCGCCAAAACTAGAACCGACTAAAATTTGCCGCCCTTTTGTGAGTTGAGCCAAAATATCCAATACTTCCGCCCGCCAATAAGATAATGTGCCTTGTAGAAAGTCCCCGCTTGATTGGCCGTGTCCGAAATAGTCAAAGCGCAAATAGGCAAGATTTTGGCTTGCCGCATAGGCCGCCAATGTGTTTGCTTTTGACCCCGTCATATCGGAGCGAAACCCGCCTAAAAACACAAGGCCCGGCCTGTCTGTGCGCCCATTTTGCTGCATATAGGCGATTTTTTCGCTGTTTTGGCCGATTTTGCGGGATAAAAATTTTACATCTTGCGCTAGCATTTTTCTCGTTCCACTCCTATAAAAAACTATGAATGAAAATGCTAACACGAAATTGCGGGTTCTCCAAATTATACCGCGCCTTGACGGGGGCGGGGCGGAGGCGACCACATTTGAAATTACGCAAGCCCTAGCTGCGGCCGGCGGGCAAGCCATTATTGCAACACAGGGCGGCGTGCTAGAAAAAAAGATTGAAGCCGTTGGTGGCAAAATTATACATCTGCCTGTGGCAAGCAAAAATCCATTCACGCTTTACCAAAATATTAGCCGTTTGCGCCAATTATGTATAGAAACACGGGCGAACATTATTCATGCGCGCTCTCGTGCGCCTGCTTGGTCTGCTTATTATGCGGCCAAACAACTCAATGTGCCATTTCTTACAACCTATCATAGCAAAGTCCCCGCAAAGCCCGCATGGAAAGTTTTTTATAATTCTATTATGACGCGCGGGCAGTGCGTTATTGCCAATTCACAATTTACCGCGGCCCGCATTGCGACCATTCATAAAATCCCGCCCGAACGCATTAAAACTATACCGCGGGGGTGCGACCCTGCTTATTTTGACCCAAGCAAACAAGATATGCAGGCGGTTGCGCATTTGCGCGCAAAATGGGGCATTCGCTCCAATGAGCGTGTTATATTATGTCCCGCCCGCTTGACGCGTTGGAAAGGACAAACCCTTTTGCTAGACGCATTCCATAAGATAAAGGGCAAAATAGATAATGAATGCGCTTTTCGTCTGGTTTTTGTTGGCAGCGCACAAGGGCGCAAAGCCTATCAACAAGCATTAGAAAACCAAGCCGCTCGCCTGAATCTTGCGCGCCATATTGTTTTTGCCGGCCATATAGAGATTATGCCGCAGGCTTATAAATTAGCTGATTTAGTTGTTCTACCCTCACTTGAAGCTGAGCCTTTTGGGCGCACAGCCATAGAAGCCCAAGCGGCGCATATACCCGTTATTGTGTCCGATGAAGGGGGTTTTTGCGAAACCGTTAGACAAAAGGGCGAACCCTATGGGGCAACGGGTTGGCGTGTGCCACCCCGCAATAGTGATGCACTTGCCGAAACCCTTGCCAAAGCGCTGACTATGGATAAGGCTGAATTAGAGACAATGGGGGCAAATGGGAATCATTTTATAACCGAACATTATTCGCTTGCGACTATGTGTGATAAAACTTTACAGATTTACCGCGATATGATATTGGAACAAAATAATGCGTAGAATATTACATGAATCAGGAGGCATTTGGTTGATCGGCTGTGGCGCGCCACAAGGTGCGCTGAATGAAACACTTTGTGCTTTGCAGACGAAATATCAAAATAATTCTGTGCCGAATAACTCTATACAAAATAACTCTATACAGAATAATTCTGTGCCAAATAGTTCTATGCTGAATAATTCTATACAAAATAATTTTGTGCCAAATAACTCTGTAACTGTCTTAATTTACCCATCACAACAAAAAGAAGCGAGCCTAGCCGATGAAGTCTGGGTGCTAGGCAGGGGCGGATTTACAGGCCTGCTTGCCCTCATCCGCCGTGCTGCTTGGCGGCATTTTGATATTG
>JAPPQG010000144.1:0-2669 GCA_028816945.1 Alphaproteobacteria bacterium | reverse complement strand
CAATAGAGGAGATAGACAAATAGTTCGCAGACCTTTACCTGCGCAACCGTCCCACACGGGGCCGCGCTTAAATCACATGATACCGCATGATGAAATTATGCTTATCGATGCGCATGGAGAAAAAAAAGGCACTATGTCGCTTAATGCCGCGCTCGCTATTGCTGCCGAAGCAGGTTTGGATCTTGTCGAAGTCTCGCCCAATAGCACGCCTCCTGTTTGCAAAATATTAGATTATGGCAAGCTGAAATATCAAAATCAGAAAAAGGCGAATGAAGCCCGCAAAAAACAAAAAACAATTGATGTTAAAGAAATCAAATTACGCCCGAATATCGACAAGCATGATTATGATGTCAAAATGCGCAGTGTTGATAAATTCCTAGATGCAGGCGATAAGGTGAAAATCACCATGCGCTTTCGCGGCAGAGAAATGATGCACCAAGATATTGGCATTAATTTATTGCACCGCATTCGTGACCAATTTGAGGAAAAGGCTGAAATAAAGGCCGAGCCGAAACTTGAAGGCCGCCAAATGGTTATGATTTTATCGCCCATTTAATATCGCCTCTAAATGCCGTTTGCCTGCTAAATAAGCTAGGGCAGGGGCGGATAGGGAGCAAGGGGGAAATGGTCTTATGCGCCCTTTTATATTGTATAAAGGCTTGCAATTTGCCTCTAAAAAACGTATAAATAGGCTTAATAGGGCTATCCGGCGAAAAGGGCTGCCGTGAGCGTCCAAAATGCAACCTTCGGCCAAAACGCCTGTTTTGGCGATATTTTTAAGGAGATGCAAAATGCCCAAAATGAAAACAAAAAGCGGTGCTAAAAAGCGTTTTAAGCTAACAGCATCGGGCAAAGTGCGTGCTGCCCAATCTGGCAAGCGGCACGGCATGATTAAGCGCACAAATAAGCAAATTCGCAATCTGCGTGGCACAGCCATTCTGTCCCGCCCAGATGCTCGCATTGTGCGCAAATTTTTGCCTTATGGTTAAAGGAGGCGATTATGTCACGTGTTAAACGCGGTGTCACAGCCCATGCGCGCCATAAAAAAGTGCTGACAAAGGCGAAAGGCTATTATGGCCGCCGCAAAAATACAATTCGTGTTGCAAAACAGGCTGTCACAAGAGCAGGCCAATATGCTTATCGCGACCGCCGCGCTCGTAAGCGCAATTTCCGTTCGCTTTGGATTCAACGCATAAATGCTGCTTCGCGTTCGCATGGTTTAACCTATGGCCGCCTGATTGACGGATTGACAAAATCTGGCGTTGAAATTGACCGCAAAGTGCTAGCCGATTTAGCTGTGCATGAGCCGATTGCTTTTGAAGCATTAGTCGAACAGGCGCGCCGTGCGCTTTCCTAACGGGCGCGCTTATGACTGATTTAGCCACTCTTGAAACTGATATTCAAGCTGCTATTGCGCGCGCCGAAAATATAGGCCATTTAGAAGAGATACGCATTGCCGCTTTGGGTAAAAAAGGCTCTATATCCGCCCTCCTTAAAACATTAGGGCAAATGTCTAATGAAGAAAGGCTGATACAGGGGCCTTTAATTAACGGCTTAAAAGATAAAATTACACAAGCCATTGAAACCCGCAAAGCCCAATTTAGCAGAGAGGCTATGCGGGAGCGTCTCATTTCTGAGACAATAGATGTCACCTTGCCAAGCCTGCCGCAAGCCTCAAATCAAGGCCGTATGCACCCAATCCCGCAAGTGATAGAAGACATGAGCTTTATTTTTGCCGATATGGGTTTTGCCATTGCTGAAGGGCCGGATATTGAAACGGATTTTTATAATTTCACAGCCCTTAATATCCCCGAAGCGCATCCCGCGCGTCAAATGCATGACACATTTTATTTTGAACCAGATGATAAGGGCAATCGCTTGCTTTTACGCACACATACTTCGCCTGTGCAAATACGCACAATGGAAAATGGCAAACCGCCTTTTCGTTTTATTGCCCCTGGGCGCACTTATCGCTGTGATAGCGACCGCACCCATACGCCCATGTTTCATCAAATTGAAGGTTTGGCAATTGATAAACATATTCATCTAGGACATTTGAAATGGGTTTTGGAAACATTCCTTGCGCGCTTTTTTGAATTAGATAATATGAGTTTGCGCTTGCGCCCAAGCTATTTTCCTTTCACTGAACCGAGCATGGAAGTAGATATACAATGTAGCCGCGCGCATGGCACATTGCAGATTGGCAAAGGGACGGATTGGATGGAGGTTTTAGGGTGCGGTATGGTGCATCCACAAGTGCTAAAAAATGTTGGGCTTGACCCTGAACTTTGGCAGGGTTTTGCTTTTGGTTTGGGCGTCGACCGTTTAACCATGCTGAAATATGGCATAGATGATTTGCGCGCCTTTTTTGATGCTGATTTGCGTTGGCTGAAACATTATGGATTTTCACCCCTCTATATGCCGCATTTAGCAAAAGCCAATCTAGCGGGCGGGGGGGCATAATGAAATTCACCCTCACATGGCTTTATGAACATTTAGAAACAAAAGCCAGCCTTGCCGAGATTTGCGACAAACTCAATATGATAGGGCTTGAAGTAGAAAATGTAAGCGACCCCGCGGCGCGATTGGCGGGCTTTGAGGTCGCTGAAATTATCGCCATAAACCCGCACCCAAATGCCGATAAATTACAATTATGCACTGTTAAAACC
>JAPPQG010000217.1 GCA_028816945.1 Alphaproteobacteria bacterium | reverse complement strand
CCCTTGCCCGCCGCCTATTGGCAAACCGCGGCATGGTTGAAGCAGTCACATGGTCATTTATCCCAGAAAAATATGCGCAGTTTTTTGGCTGTAATAAGGGATTGAAACTTGCTAATCCCGTCTCAAATGAAATGTCGCATATGCGCCCCTCTTTGCTGCCCGGCCTATTAATGGCGGCGGCACGCAATGCGGATAGGGGCTTTACAGATTTAGCTTTATTTGAGGCGGGGCAAGAATTTACAGCGCCTGCACCTGACGGGCAACGCCAACTTGTGGCGGGTTTGCGTTGTGGCAACCGCACGCCCCGCCATTGGGCGCGGCAGGTGGAAGCAGTCGATATATTTGATGCCAAAGCAGATGCCGAAGCCCTGCTTGCCACCTATGGTTTAGAGCTTACGCATTTATCCCTTAAACGCGATGTGCCAAATTGGTATCACCCGGGCCGCGCTGGTCGTTTATGCCAAAATCCGCGCACTAATTTAGCCAATTTCGGGGAAGTGCATCCAGCCATTTTAGAGGCTTTTAACCTCACTATGCCTGTGGTTGCTTTTGAACTTTATTTAGACAATTTGCCTGTCCCGAAAAGAGCAAATAAATCTACACCCCCTCCCTTTATTGTCTCAAACCGCCAATCCTTGCGCCGTGATTTTGCTTTTGAAGTCGCCCAAGATGTGCCAGCCTCTATGCTTATTCACGCTGCCTATGAGGCGGATAAAAAATTTATTTCCCATGTCAGCCTCTTTGATGCTTTCACAAGCGAGCAAATGGGCGAAGGGGTGAAGTCGCTTGCGATTGAAGTAACCTTGCAACCACAAGATGCAAATTTGACCGATGCGCAAATTGAAGAGATTTCAGCGCAAATTATCGCCAAAGTAGAAAAAGCGACAGGCGGCAAATTGCGTCAATAAATTGTAAAGGGCGGGTAAATAGAGGCATAAAGGGTGGGTAAATGAAACTGAATCGGGCTTTGTTTTCGAATCACCTATACATTATGTTGCCGAAAATGGGCGAATAAGACTATGCAAAAGGGCGATTTTTGCAGTTTTTGAACCTATATGCCCGCCAAAACCTCATAAACTGTTGCAAATAAGCCACAATTATATGATTTTTTGTAATTTTTTAAGTTTTTTTATTTGAGAGGCTTGCATGTCATGGGGTTTCGCCGTAGTTTTCGAATATCACCTTTGGGTTGTATTTTTTGTTGATAGATATAATTGATTGTAAATAAGTTGCGTTCCGCGTTCGTATTGCGTTTCTATTAACAATATGGCCTAATCGTGTTGCCGGCCTGCCCTTCGTCCCTCCACAGGCCGGTTGCCACGGTGATTCCATTCTCTTGGGTCGCCGTGGCAGTTGGGGTATATTTCAATAATTGAATGTGCCAATAATTAAGTGCCTCAATGGTTAAATGTCCCAATAATTAAATGCGCCAATAGTTAAGTGTCCCAATAATTAAATGCGCCAATAATTAAATGGCTCAATAATTAAATATCCCAATAGTTAGATACGCCAATAATTAAATGGATCGACAATTAAGTGTCCCAATAGTTAAGTGGCTCACTCGTTAAAATGAATCAAATTGCGCCTTAATCTGTGCGGACGACATTTTTTTTATAAATTTTATCCATATAAAGTGCAAAAACCATTGCTAAAACCCATGGCATAGAATGTGCGAGTTTGAACTTTAACCGCCGTATAAACCGTGCGGTGCGTGTATGCGCATGAAACAAATACGCATTATCACGCGATATTTTTTGCACCATAGAGGTACGCGGCTGGCGCGCTAATTGATAATTTTGCAATGCTTGTGTAAATCTTATATTTTTCTGTGCTAATTGTTTGGCTAATACATAGCCATCTTCAATCGCCATCGCTGCCCCCTGTGCCATAAAAGGCAACATGGGGTGGCACGCATCGCCCAATAATATTGCCCGCCCATCGCGCCAATGCGGCAAGGGTGGGCGCGCATATAATCCCCATAAAGTACATTTATCACAAGCCGCAATTATTTGCTGTACAGGCGCATGCCAATCCGCAAAAGCGGCGCGCAACTGCGCCATATTGCCTTCTACATAGTAATTTTTTTCTGTCCAATCTGCGCGTTCCTCAATCGCAACAAAATTAACAAGCTTACCCTGTCGCAAAAAATAAGACACAAAATGCTGCCTAGGCCCTAGCCAATTTGTCACGCAATTTTTTATCTCTTGTAATGCGCTAGCTGGTATTTTGTCACTTGGCACAATGCCCCGCCAAGCAATTTGACCCGCAAATTGTGGTGTAAATTGTGACGCCTTATGGTGCAAAGTTTGCGCGTGCATGTGTGCGCAAATGGCTGATTGAATGCCGTCTGCCCCAATTAGCAAATGGCCTTCATGTTGTTCTCCATCTGCCCCAATGGCGCAAATAATGTCGCTATTTTGCTTATAGCCTATAATGCGCGCGCCTAGATGAATTTGTATATTTTCCGCTTTGACTGCTTGGGTAAGAATATGGTGTAAATCTGCCCGATGAATATGTAAATATTTTGCCCCGTAACGCTTTTCAAAAACCCCCTTAA
>JAPPQG010000133.1:1037-2560 GCA_028816945.1 Alphaproteobacteria bacterium | reverse complement strand
TCGGCCAACCAAGTTTGCGCCTAGACGGATTAACTGTCGGCGGCACGGCTTAATAGCAGGTGCAGTGGGGCTTATAATAGAAAATATTGATTATTTTTACTGTTATTTATCAATTTTTAATCCCTAAAGTGCTGAAATGCTTGCACGGGCTACATGATATAGTATAATGGCTATAGTGTGTAAATATGAGCAGATATCAGGGGCAGATATCGGGGACAGGTATATTGATGGGTGGAAAATGTACAGACAATTAGCTATTTTGGTTTTTATACCATTCTTATTTTTGACCGCGTGCGGAGGTGGCGGGCAAGGTGGTTCGTCTGCGCCAAATACGCCGCCCGCCGCACAGCCAGACGCCACCTTACAGCAACGCAATACGCAATTAGAAAATACAAATAGAGAATTGCAAACGCAAATAGAGAATTTGAATGCAGACATTAACAGGCAAACACAAACAGGGCGCACATTAGTCACAGACCTAACCCGATTAGTAAGTCAAATAAGGGAACAAACAGGCGGCGCGCTTCCCACTGCCCAAGCCGGCGGAGGCGGTGCAGGGGAAAATGATATTGACGCCCTGCTTCGGCAAACACGCACACAATTAACCGAGATTGAAACCCGCGTTGCAACTTTGCAGACATTAGCCGGGCGCATTAACACGCAAACAGGCGGGGACACAAATCTAAATAATGGTGTCAATGCGCTCATTGCGCAAAACCAGCAGCTACAACAAACAAGAACCGCTCTACAACAACAAAGAGATAGTTTAGAAGGGGAAAAAAGCGCGCTCCAGACACAAACTGCCAGTTTGCAAGCACAAATCCAAAGTCTGAACGCACAACTCAACCCTACGCCGGGCAATCTTGGCACGGTTGACCCAAGCAGACCCTATCCCTATGATACAAGTTTCGGCACACCCTCTAATTTATTCGCCGCCCATGCTGCTTTGGCTGCCAATTTACGCATTTATAACCAACCCTTTGACCCAGAAAATCTTCCTTTGATTACACGAGAGACACAAGCCAATCTTGCTTGGGCGCAAGGCTGGACAGGCAAGGGGGTCAAAATAGGCCATCTCGATACTTTCTACCGCTACGACGAGCAAGACTTTACAAACTTTGACCCCGCCGCAGCAGAGCAATTATCGCATGGTGAAAAAGTACGGGCTGGTTATTTATTCGTAGCCCCAGAAGCTGATTATGTGCAACGCCAATTTAATTTACATTGCGGCGGTAATCAGGCAAACCAAAAAGAAAATGGTTTTGAATATTTTAATACTAACGGCTATCATATTGTTAATAATTCTTATGGCTATGATCGCTATAATTATGAGACTGATGCATATTGCAGGATTATTCCGGGAACTGGGCGCCTGCTCCCCGATGCTGAATGGAATAATGTCATCACACTTCACTTCAATAGTGCTTTATTCAAAAAATATGCTTCACCTGTTAGCGCAGCGGGTAGTTTTCACCGCAACATGCTCTTTGTCTGGTCAGCAGGTAATAAGGGGGAAGGGTGTA
>JAPPQG010000133.1:0-995 GCA_028816945.1 Alphaproteobacteria bacterium | reverse complement strand
CATTATTTTTGTCGGCGCGCTAGAACATGGCACAAATAATTTAGCCTCTTATTCGCAAAAAGCAGGTAGCAGTTTGCAAAATGATTATCTTGTTGCCCATGATCGTATTTTTGTCGCAGACGGTATAAGAGGCACATCTTTTGCCGCACCGCGTGTGTCAGGGGCGGCCGCTTTAATACGACATAAATTCCCCAATCTTGACGGGCCTGCCTTAAAACAGGTTTTATTGCAAACAGCAACTGATTTAGGCGCAACAGGTGTTGATGATGTTTTTGGACATGGCAGGCTCAACATTATGAATGCGTTAAGCCCTGTCGGCAAGGTGGTGGCGCGATGAATCAATTATACACATGCACGCGCAAATTTTATTTGCTTATATTTGTGTGTTTTGTTTTCAGCGCACAACCCATAAAAGCCCAAGCGACACAGTGGCTAGAAGAGGCAGGCCATATAATACAGCAATATCCATTGCAATATCTTTATATTGTGGATGCGCATTTAATTTCCAACCCATGGAGCGGGCATTTTAATGCTTTCAATGGCACGCTTTATGATGTGTCACAATTTTATGAAAATAAAAGATTAGAATTAAACCTCCGCACGGGACTAAATATTTATGATAGCCAATATGTCGCGATTGATCTGCCTATTCATTATGATAATGGCTATAAGGCTGACCTTTATAGCACGAGCCGTTATGTTGGGCTTGGGTTGTCAATGCGTTTTACAGACGGCAAAAAATGGGCGGGCGTTTTGCATATGTTGAATCTCGTACAAATAGGCGGCAGGGTCACAGAGCGGCCTTGTTATGATAATTTCCGCCGCCAATTTCATTGTGGCACGGGCTATGCTTGGCAGGATGTAAAAAATAATGTCAATGGCAGGCAAATTGACCCGTCTTTCAAAATGGCCCTTGTCCGCCGCTTTGCGCCTTTTTAATATATCCTCTTTAATTATATTGAGATTAAAAAGCCATTTCCTTAAATATCGGGCCT
>JAPPQG010000178.1 GCA_028816945.1 Alphaproteobacteria bacterium | reverse complement strand
TGTGGAAATTGACGGGGTGGAATTAGAATTGCGTACTTTCCCCGCTGATAATGTGACATTCGGTATGACTTATGCATGGACAGATGCAACTTTCACGCGCGGCTGTGATGAATTCCAATTTGTCTTAACCTCAGGCGGTTTCCAAATGGCACCGTTTGACATTAACGACCGTTCAACTTGGAACCGCTATCGTGTATCCAATGATGGAGGCGTGTCGCCTGCTAGCACTGACCCTGATGGGCGTTATGCGCCGGGCAAGGGTGATTGCTCTATTGAAGGCCATACAGTGCCAATGACATCTGAACATCAAATGAGTGCCTATATGCATATGGATTTCCCCATGAATAATGACATGGCATTTTTCATCAATTCGGACATTACCTATGAATCATCTAAATTCGTACAAGTCCATAATGGCATGGAAACAGGCGACACAATACTTGTTGGCATGCAAATGGGCTTGAAAGGCGATAATTGGAGCCTGCGTTTCTTCGGCCGCAATTTAACCAATGAGGATAGTATTATTATGGGTACACGTTGGTTTGATTTATTGCAAGGTAGCTTTTTCCCTCTCCCACCGATGGCGACAGATGAACAAAGGATGGAAAATGCTGCAGCACAGAGAGGTTTAGATAGTGGCTCACCGCGTGCGAATCTGCGTTCGTTGCGGAGCAGAGGGCGGCAATTAGGTATCACGCTCACCCATCATTTCTAGTCTCAAACAATAGGGCGGCAGGCATTCTGCCGCCCTGATTGCTTTAATGGCAAGTATAAGATAATAAACTTTCAAATGGAGTATGCTATGCTTCAATTCTCTCAACTCTATCGACCAAAGCACGCCCGCCTAGTTGCAGGGGCTTGTTTTATTGTGTGCTTCACACTCGTGTGTGTTACACTGTTAGCAGGTTTAACAGCACAGGCCGCTGAAAAAATAGACCTCTCCACGCCCGAAGGCGCATTAGCGGCTTGGCGCAAGGACACCTGCTCCCTGATTGATAAAAAGCCCATTATTTACACATGGGAAGGGTCGCTTTATTCTTTTCGGCAAGGCGCGCCAGATAAAAAATTATTCAACTTACAGGGCATGAATATCCGCCAATGTGACACTGTAGATGGTGGCAAAAAGGGCAAAGGGGTAAAAATTGTCAGCCGTGAGATTATGCTTTATCTCGACCCAAAAACAAATAAGCGGCTAGATAAATGGCTCAATCCATGGCTTGGGCGGGAAGTGCAAGTTCTCCATGTCGCTAATGACCCTGTTAATTTTGGCACTTTTTTCCCGCGCACAGAAGCAGGCAAGCCCGCTTTTTCATGGCCATTAAAGACGACCGAAGATTCTTGGTATAATTTGCTGACTGTGCCGCTATTTTATCACAATGTCTTGCAGGGTGATTATCAACGTTATGTGGGTGGTGCTTATCATGCAGTGGAAATGTTCTCCTCTTTTGGTGCATTGGATGATTTATTGGATGAAAAAACAGACACAAGCTCAGTTCGAGGCGGTGGCTGGTCACGCCTATCTGCCTATTTGCCATGGATGGAAATGCAAGGGCGCGAAGGCCTGCTTTATGCCCATGCGGTCAGCTATAAGGTGGAAAATTTTGACGCTCTATCCGATGTGCTAAAAACATATATCAATGAAGTTGCGCCAAAATATAAAATGCCACCGCCAATGGATGATAAGCGCAAAAATGAAACCAGTTGGACGGTATTCGGCAAGCAGATAGAAGGCGAAAAACTAAAACGAGGCGGGCATTAAGCCACGGCGCACGATTCGCTTACTTGACGCCCCCTTATTTGACGCCCCCCTTACTTGACGAGTTGCGCAAAACGCGCTAATGGCTAGGCATGGCACGGGATAAAAAAACAAAATCTAAAACAAAGATAAGCGATGCGAGTTTGGCAACCACGCTTGGCCGCGATGCAAAGGCTTTCATAGGGGCTGTCAATCCGCCCGTCTATCACGCCTCGACCATTTTATTCGATAGTTATGAGACGCTCAAAACCCTCCCCGACTCAGCGCCCTATACTTATGGCCGCTTTGCCACCCCAACCAGTCAAGCCTTAACAGATAGCATAGCCTGTTTAGAGGGCGGGGCGGGCAGTTTTTTAACGCCTTCGGGTCTGTCGGCTTGTGTTTTGGCTTTGATTGCTGTTGTGCGCCCGAACGACCATATATTAGTGACCGATAGTGTCTATGGGCCAACAAGGCAATTTTGCGACTCTTACCTCGCGCAAATGGGCGTTGTGGTTGATTATTATGACCCCGCCATAGGGGCCGCGCTTAGCGAACAGATAACGGATAAAACAGCGGCCGTTTTTGTTGAAAGCCCCGGCTCCATTACAATGGATATACAAGATATACCAGCAATAAGTGCGGCCGCCCATGCCCGCGGCGCAGTTGTCTTAATGGATAATACATGGGCAACGCCCCTCTTTTTTAAGCCGCTCCAACAGGGCGTGGATATATCGATTCAAGCGGCAACAAAATATATTGTCGGCCATTCGGACGCCATGCTTGGCACTGTGACAGCCACTGCCGAACTATATGACAAGTTAAAACAGCACCACCGCCTATTTGGCCTATGTGCCGCGCCCGATGATATTTATCTTGCCTTGCGGGGCTTGCGGACTTTGCCTGTGCGCTTGCAACAACATATGGCAAACGCTTTGCATGTGGCGCAATGGTTAAGCGAACAGCCTGCCGTGTGCGAGGTTTTATATCCCGCTTTGCCAGAAGCGGCGGGGCATGCGCTTTGGCAACGCGACTTTCTAGGCGCAAGCGGGCTGTTTTCTATTCTGCTTGAACCTTGTAGCGATGAGGCGATTGCCGCCATGATTGACACCATGCGCTTTTTCAAAATTGGCTATAGTTGGGGTGGTTATGAAAGCTTGATTGTCCCCTTTGATACGCCCCGTATCGCAAAGTTTTGCGAACAGCGCGGGCAAGCAGGCGCCCGCCTGCTACGCCTGCATATCGGGCTTGAAGACGCCCAAGAATTGCAACAAGACCTACAAGAAGGGCTAGAACGACTCACTGCAACGAATTAGGGGCAGGCGCAAATCAAGGGGCAATTATGGGCGGCGGCAAATTAGGAGCGGCGGCAAATCAGGGAGCAAATTAGGAGCGCAAATTAGAAAGCAAATTAGGGAGATAAACTAGGCTTTTTAGCCCAAAATGGCTGAAAACAGGGCAAAATGGGATATGGTCGCATGACTAGCCATATTTGCGGGTTTGCGGGATTGTTGCAAATCTGCAACAGATGCGGGAAATATGTGACAAAGTGTTAATTTTTAATTTGCACTAGCCGAATCAGGCATTACAAGTTGTTATATTGATAAGACAAGTTACGAATAGCGAGTTGTGGGAACGAAGCGGATAGTAGGTTGTTTTCAATATGCGTTTGAAAATATAAGTATGCGTTCGAAAATAATGTAAATGAATGAAATGAAATAGACAGAGAATAAAATATCCAAAGGAGGATATTATGAGATTTGCGGACAATATTTTGCACCTAACAAATAAGGCAAGCCATAAGAGGCTCTTGGGGCTTGCGACCATCTCTATGGGCGCGCTTATGGCATTTATTTTGCCCGCCACAGTTTCACCCGTTAGCGCACAATTAGATGAAATTGTTGTCACGGCTGAACGCCAAGAAGCCAATTTGCAAGATGTGCCTGTTGCCATTACCGCCCTTACGCCAAGCGATTTTGCCACGCGCCAAATTACCGATATTGCTGATTTGCAATCCTCTGTGCCAAGTATTTCTATTGGCAATAATGTTGGCACGGCAAGCGGGGCGCGCATATTCTTACGGGGCGTTGGGGAGGATGAAGCCCGCCCAACAACCGACCCTGCTGTTGGTATTTATGTCGATGGTGTTTATCTTGGTCGCCAAACAGGGGCTTTAATGAATTTGCTAGATTTAGAATCTGTAGAGGTTTTGCGCGGCCCGCAAGGCACACTATATGGCCGCAACACAAATGGTGGCGCAATTAAATTGACCTCAAAACGCCCTGTGCCGGGTGAAAATTTTGGTAAGGCGGAACTCACTGTTGGCTCAGACGGCAGACAAAATATGAAGGGCAGTGTGAGTGTGAGCATGGGCGAGCGTACAGCCATTTCCATAGCCGCATTAAGCAATCGCCATGATGGCTATTTCACGCAACAAGGCAGGGATGTTGGCGGGGATGATTTAACCGCCGCCCGCTTTTCTTTATTGCATGAAATGGAAAATGGGTGGGAGATTTTCGCCGCCTATGACATGACCCGCGATGATAGCGACCCAACGCCACAAACACCTTATAAGGGCAAAAATGGCATACAGGACATATTCACATTGGAAGAGGGCGACACGACTGAATATAGTAGTGAAGTCGAACAAGACGGGCTAACTTTTATTGCCTCTGGTGAAATTGGCAGCTTGGATGTAAAATGGTTAAGCGGCTGGCGCAGTTTAGAAGATGACCTTGTGTCCCGCATTGCTTTCCCATTTTTCCAAAACACCGACCAAGAACAAACAAGCCATGAACTTGTTTTCTCATCTAATTATGAAGGCATTTTTAATTGGATTGGTGGCGTCTATTATTATGAAGAAGAAATTGATATGGCCGCCCAATTTTATTTTGACGATAAATATGATATAGAAACGACAGCGCAAGCCCTCTTTGGACAGGCGAAATTTGATGTAACAGAGCAAACCACATTAACAGCTGGCGTGCGCTATACAGAAGAGGAAAAAGACTTTATCGGTGTAAATGCGGGCAGAGATGGAGACCAAAATACATTAATGCCCCGCTCACGAGAAGGTCTGCCTGCTGGTTATCGTAAAGGGAAAGAAGCAAACGATTCCCTATATCTCACAGCCCCTGAATTTGAAAATACCAGCTATCGTGTGGGCGTCGACCATAATCTCACCGATGATGTGATGGTATTTGCCACTTTTGCAACGGGCTTCAAAAGCGGCGGGTGGTCGCCTGATTGTAATTCGACTTGCTATGCGTCTGTGGATGAGGAAGAGTTAGAGACTTTTGAATTGGGCGTGCGTTCCGAATTCGGCAATATGCGCCTGAATGTGACCTATTACAATAACGCTTATGAGAATCTGCAAGTGGGCGGCACGCCTCCACACGGTGGTTTTACGCGGTTCACTATACCAGAAGCATCTATGCAGGGTTTAGAGGCTGAATTTTCTGGGCAAGTTAATGAAAATTTCGGCTTTTATGGCAATGCGGCTTGGTTTGATGGCGAATATGAAGAATTGAATGATGTAGCTATAGGGGCTTTGACAATCGACCCGTCGGGCTTAGCGACTTGTGCGGCTGTCGCAGAAGCAGATAGAGAATCTTGCGCGAAAGGCTTGAAAATTAAAAATGCACCTGAATTTAGTTTAACAGTGGGCTTTGTTTATGAACAATCCATTGGGGCGCGCAATTTTCAATTCTCAATGCAAGTCGCCCATGAAGATGATAGTTTTAATCTGCTCGCCAACCCCGGCGCCGTTATGCGGGAGGAAACAACCCTTCTCGATGGCCGCATTAAATGGACAGATGAGGATGATTTGTGGGGGATTACCCTATGGGGTAAAAATATAACCGATGAGGAATATAACCGCGCTGGTTTGACAGGGACTTCGGCTAGCGGGTCCCCCGGTGTTGTTTTTGCCGGCGATCCAGCCACTTTTGGCCTAACCATATCGGCTAATTTTTAACCGTAAATTGTTTAACATTTAACATTTAACCTTTTAACATTTAGCATTTTAGCAATAATAAGGAGTAAGCTTATGAAATTGATGAAACATATTTTCCAACTTGCAACGAGCTCTGTGATAGGGCTTGCGGTATTTATTTTACCCGCTACTATTTTACCAGTTGCGGCACAATTAGATGAAATTGTAGTCACGGCTGAACGGCGCGAAGCCAATCTGCAAGATGTGCCAGTGGCTGTGACAGCCCTCACGCCTGAGGATTTTGAAACACGCCAAATTGAAAATATTGCTGATTTGCAAGCCTCTGTGCCGAGCATTTCTATTGCTACAAATACAGGCACGGCAAGCGGGGCGCGCATATTCTTGCGGGGTGTTGGGGAGGATGAAAGTCGCCCAACGGCCGACCCTGCGGTTGGTATTTATGTAGATGGCGTCTATCTTGGCCGCCAAACAGGTGCTTTGCTAGACTTGCTAGATTTGCAATCGGTGGAGGTTTTGCGTGGGCCGCAAGGCACACTTTATGGCCGCAACACAAATGGCGGCGCAATTAAACTGACCTCTAAACGCCCTATGCCGGGGGAAACCTCTTCTAGCGTGTCTTTCGCCTATGGCGATGATGAACATATTGAAATGAAGGCAAGTATCAATGGTAGTTTGAGCGAGAATACAGCCTTTGGCATAGCTGTTTTAACGAAAAATGCTGACGGGCATTTTACGCAAGAATTTAATGGCGCAGACCGTGATATTGGGGAAAAAGATTTAGCCGCCGCGCGCCTTTCTTTTATGCATCAAACAGCGAATGATTGGGAAATTTTTGTAGCCTTTGATAAAACAACTGATGATAGCGACCCAATTCCCCAAACCCCTTATAAGGGCAAGCCTGTTAGTGCTACGGGGACAGAGACTTACAATGATATTTTTCGGGTTGTCGATTCAACGGATTATCGAAGTACAGTCGAGCAACAAGGCTTAACCTTTTCTGTTGCTGGTGACATAGGCAATGTGTCAGTCAAATGGCTAACGGGATGGCGGGAGCTAGAAGATGATTTAGAAGGTGCAGTTGGTTTTGCATATACACAGAAAACCGATCAAGAGCAGATGACCCATGAACTTATTTTCTCATCTAATTATGACGGCCGCTTAAATTGGGTCGGTGGTATTTATTATTATGAGGAAGATATTTATTTGACAAATACTTTCTTTAATGCCGACACATATGATATGGATACGACAGCGCAAGCATTCTTTGGGCAGGTGAAATTTGATATAACAGATGCAACAACCCTATCGGGGGGCGTGCGCTATACAGATGAAGAAAAAGATTTTATCGGCACAACTACTATGTCTATTTTCGGAAACCCGGATAGCGAAATTGGCGATGCTGCTCCTGCTTCTGTTCCAGCAGGTATGCGGGCAGCTTGTGATAATTGGCCCGAATGTTTTTATGACCCCAGTGGGGAATTTGAAAATACCAGCTATCGCATTGCAGTAGACCATAATTTCACTGATGATCTGATGGCTTTTGTGTCCTATTCAACAGGCTTCAAAAGTGGCGGGTGGTCACCTGATTGTCTACCAAATTTCGCTCGTGGTGCTTGCTATGCAGCTGTGGATGAGGAAGAATTGGCAACGATTGAACTGGGCATACGTTCCGAATTTGAAAATGTGCGCGTCAATTTAACCTATTTTATGAATACTTATGATGATTTGCAATTAGCAGCCACACTGCCCGGTCGCGGCTTTACCCGCTTTAATGTAGAAGAGGTTGAAGTAGCAGGTCTAGAAGCCGAATTATCAGGTCAAATTAATGAGTATTTTTCATGGTTTGGTAATGCCTCTTGGTTAGATACTGAATATTCGGAAGTTAGTCAAGCAACCGCTTCGGCTATTGCTG
>JAPPQG010000049.1 GCA_028816945.1 Alphaproteobacteria bacterium | reverse complement strand
AGAAGCATTTATAGGAATAGATAAGCAAGAATTATAGGATATATAAGCAATTCTGCCCTATTCAGCGAATCACAATATGAGTTGCTTGACATAACGCGTATTTTAGGCAAAAACGGCTTCTTTGAAACAAAAGCCTTTTTTGAGATAAAGCCTCTTTGAAATAAAGGGAAGTATAAAGAATCTACCATGTCTGAGTCCGATATTCAGCAAGCAGCGCCTGTGCGGCGGGTTTATCAAAAAATAGGTTTTGTGGCTGGGCCGCTTGTGGCTTTATTCATTGGCTTTTATTTTGAGACATATTTTGAGATAGGGGGGCTGTCGCCTATTGGTGTGAATATGCTTGCCCTTGTTGCGCTGATGGCAATTTGGTGGGCAAGTGAGGCCATTCCTGTATCTGTCACGGCTCTTTTGCCTTTGCTCTTTATGCCGATTTTAGGCATTGAGTCTATGCCAAAGGTGGCGGCGACCTATATGCACCCGATTAGTTTTTTATTTTTGGGTGGCTTTACGCTTGCCCTTGCGATTGAACGCTCAGGGCTACATATTCGCATAGCCTATACAATTTTTCGCCTCATTGGGCTGAATGCGCGCTATATTGTTGCAGGCTTTATGGGGGTTGCGGCATTTACCAGCATGTGGATATCGAATACATCTACGACTTTAATGATATTGCCCATCGCCTTATCGATAACCCATGTGATACGCAAAACATTTACTGACTTATCCGCAAAGGAAATTAATGATTTTGAAGTTTGCATGTTTCTTGGCCTAGCGCATGGCGCAACACTTGGTGGTATTGCAACCCTCATCGGCACGCCCCCCAATGCTTTTGCCGCGGGCTTTGTGCAATCACAATATGGCATTGAATTAGACTTTGTGCGTTGGATGGCGATAGGTGTGCCGCTTATGCTTGTCATGTTGCCGATTGTATGGCTTGTCTTAACAAAGTTTTTGCACCCTGTGCGCTTTATTGCCCCGCAAGCAACAAAAGCCTATATTGATGAACAAGCCGCCGCCTTAGGCCCATTAACCACAGCAGAAAAGCGGGTTATAATGGTTTTTGCGGCAACCGTGGCGGCATGGCTATTCCGCAAACCATTGCTTGCGCTGTTCGACATAAAGGGCATTTCCGACACAAGCATTGCCATGCTGGCTATGTTTGCGCTCTTTATTATTCCGTCTGGTAAAAATCAGGAAACGCTTATGGTATGGGAGGATACAAAAAAACTCCCATGGGGCATTTTGCTTTTATTTGGCGGTGGGTTTGCCATTGCCGCGGGCATGACACAATCGGGATTAAGTGGTTGGATTGGCGCGCAGCTAGCCCCGCTCAATACAATAAGCATTGCCGCTCTTATTCTCATTGCCTGCATGTTAGTTATCTTTTTAACTGAAATAACAAGCAATACAGCAACGACAACAACCTTTTTACCTGTGGTTGCGGCGTTAAGCCTTGAAATCGGCCAAGCCCCGCTTGTGCTGATTGTGCCTGTGACTTTGGCGGCAAGTTTTGCCTTTATGTTTCCTGTCGCTACCCCACCTAATACGATTGTCTTTGGCTCGGGCAAAGTCCGCATTACGCAAATGATACGGGCGGGCTTTGTGCTAAATATAATTAGCGTTTTCGTGCTAACATTATTTGCCGTCTATTTTATACCGCATATTATGCTAGGCTAAATGGTGCGGTTACATGTCGCGGCTGCAGGTGAGGCTAGCGCGGCGCGCCATTTCAATAATATCTGTAATTTATCGATAATATTTATGACTTATCGCCCGCGATAGGGTGGCACATTTTGCTCGGGGATAAATAGGCCATCGGGCGGTATATCACTTTGCCAAAATACATCAATGGGAATGCCGCCGCGTGGATACCAATAACCGCCAATCCGCAACCAACGCGGCGCAAGCAGTTCAATTAAGCGTTTAGCAATTTGTAAAGTGCAATCTTCATGGAAAGTGCCATGATTGCGGAAACTACCCATAAATAATTTGCAACTTTTACTTTCTAGCAAATACGCATCTGGCACATAATCAATCACTAAATGCGCAAAATCAGGCTGGCCGGTTATCGGGCAAAGGCAAGTAAATTCAGGCACAGCAAAGCGGGCGACATAATCAATATCGGCATGCGGGTTTGGCACGCGTTCTAGCACCGCTTCATCGGGGGAAGAGGGTAGGGCGGTTTTACGCCCTAATTGTGTCGTTGCTTGTGTCCCTTGCTTGGTCTGTTTATTTTTGCCTTTATCTGTCATGTTTTAATGCTCTTTCTCATTTGCCTTCATAGAGGCAGGATTGACCGAGACTATCGCGGAACACTTCGACCGTCGCCAATAAGGGCAAATGCGGTTGTAAATGCGTCCAAAGCCACAGGCAAATATGCTCCAATGTTGGATTTTCTAACCCGTCAATTTCATTTAGCATATGGTGGTCGAGTTGTGGGCGCACTTGCTCTAAAATCTTGTCAAAGTTTTCAAAGTCCATAATTTGCCCGCTATCTTTTTGTGGCTCCCCAACAAGGCTGACTCGCACACGAAAACTATGGCCGTGAATACGGCTATTCGGGTGTGCTTCCCCATAAT
>JAPPQG010000206.1 GCA_028816945.1 Alphaproteobacteria bacterium | reverse complement strand
CCTGCCAATAATATTCTGCACCATGATACATATCGGCTGTGCCTGTGGAGACAGCATCAAAGGCTTCCCATGCGCTTACTAATTCGCCGGCGGCGAAAATTTTAATATCTAATGTGTCATCAGACATAATGCGTACGCGTTTTGCAATGCTTTCGGGCGTTGTGCCTAAGCCGGGGAAATTTTTCGGCCAAGTCGTGACTTGCCGCAACCGCCGTTTGCCCTGTGCATAAGCGGGCTTAGCGGCGGCAAAAGCCGCTAGCCCCGCCCCTGCTGTGGTGGCAATAGCTTTGCGGCGGTTTATCTTTTGCGGCTTTTTTAGTTTTTGCAGTTTTTTTATTTTTTTCGGCATATGATGTCCTCGCTTATGCTTATCATATTGGCGTAAAAGCTTGCCAACCCTTATCGGTTAGTTTTTCAAGCGGTTGAAAACGCTGTTTATAAGCCATATTTTGACAATCTGCAACCCAATAGCCAAGATAGAGATAAGGTAAATTCTCTTTGCGGGCGCGTTCAATCTGGTCGAGTATCATAAAACTGCCAAGACTGCGTTCGGCTAGACTTGGGTCAAAAAAAGAATAGACCATAGATAGCCCATCGGACAATTTATCAACAAGGGCGGTTGCGACAAGCTTCCCTTCTTTCATTTCCTGTATTGGCGAGAATTTAGCTGTGCTGTCTGTTTTATTCTGCTTATTATATGTGCTTTCATTCTGCTTATTATCTATGCTTTTATTCTGCATATTATATGTGCTATGCGGATTATATATATTCGATTTTTCGCTATCGGTTTTTTTGTTGGGATTAAGGCAGTATTCAACAAGATATGTAGAAACCTGTGTATCCTCGACCATTGATATATATTCAGAACTTGTCATATCTGCCATGCCGCCTTTTTTATGGCGTGCTTCAAGGTAGCGATTGAGGAGCTGATATTGTTGCCGCGTTGTGTGGGGCAAAGAGGGGCGTATTTCAATATCTTTATTTTTATTCAAAATGCGTTTGAGGGAACGCGTCGGCTTAAATTGCTCGATATTCACGCGCACTGAAATGCAGGCGGTGCATGTTTCACAAGCAGGCTTATAGGCAATTGTTTGACTACGCCGAAAGCCTTTGCGGGTGAGAGAATCATTGAGTGCCTCGGCACGCGGGCCAGTAAGATATGTAAAAACTTTGCGTTCAATCTGCCCTTTGAGATAAGGGCAGGGCGCAGGGTTCGACAGATAAAATTGCGACGATTTTCTAATATAGCGAATTTGATTCATTTTCGAATAATCTCTTTTAATAGTCTCTTTCAGCAGTCTCTTTTAATAGCCTCGTTCAAATGTCTCTCTCAGTAGTCTCTTTCAACAGTCTCTTTCAATATCTACATATCATATACGAAGATTAGCTAATATAGCATTAGCTAATATAGCATGAGCTGATTAAATCATTATAAACCAAAATAATAGGGGGCGAATATAGAATAAGCCAACCAGAGCAAAATAAGTAGCGGAAAACCTACTTTTATAAAGTCTTTGGATTGGTAATTGCCCGGTGTCATAACAAGCAAATTAGTTTGATAGGCAATGGGTGTGACAAAAGAGCAATTAGCCGCAAAAATCACCGCAAATACAAAAGCTTCGGGTGCAACTTGTAGCCGTTGTGCTAGCACAAAGGCAATCGGGGCAAATAAAACGGCCGTTGCATTATTGCTTAAAATGTTTGTGACAGCCGCGCAAAGCAGAAAAAAGGCTGATAATGTCACCCACATAGGCGCGCCTTCTAATAAAGTGACAAAATGCCCGCCAAGATAAGCCGCCCCGCCCGTTGCCGTCATCGCGGTCGACATAGCAAGGGCCGCAACAATGGTTAGAAATACCCGCAAATCCACGCCCCGTATGGCTTGGCGTATATTTAATGCGCCCGATAAGAGCATCGCGACGGCACCGAGAAAGGCCGCCATAACCATTGGTAAAATGTTAAAGGCAGCCAATAAAACCATCATTGCAAAAATAAGTCTTGCCCGATTAGCATAGGCAAAATTGGGGAGATTTTCAGCCGACCATTCCAAGAGCAGCACATCACGGCTATCGCGGAGGGCTTGTATTTGCTGTCTTGTCCCAAGCACAAGCAAAACATCGCCCGCGGCCAATCTTATATAGCGCAAATTTTGCCGCATCATACGCGTGCGGCGTTGAATGCCTAGCACACGGCAACCTGTCTCAAAGGGAAAACCGCTTTGGTAAATTGTCCGCATATTCATGCGTGAGCCGGGGGCGACCACCACTTCGGCCAAAGTTGGGTGTTCGTCCTCTGATTTGGTCGTATCTGTGCTTGTTGTAAATGATTCAGGAACTAAATGCGCAAGCGGATGGTCTGGCACAGAAAGCGCATCGGTTAGTTGGCGGCGCGTGGCAGCAATAATAAGCACATCACCAGTTTGTAAAGTGCAATCTTCAAATGGGGGAAGCATTTCCTTGCCATATCGCTCCACCATACGCAATGTCATGCCTTCTAATTCGGGGAAAAAGCCAGCAACTGGTTTTGCGTCAATCAAACTACTATCACCACGCAAACGCATCTCGACAATATATTGCTTGCCCGACTGATTGGGTTGGGGATTTTCTCCTGCATCAATGTTGCGTAGCAGATAAGGCATAAAAAGCAGCACATAGGCGCCGCCAATAACAGCTAAAAATAAACCCGGTATGGTGAAAGAGAAAAAGCCAAGCGGTGCCATTATTTGGCTGTCAAGCACAACCCCTGCAACAAGCAAATTAGTTGATGAGCCAATTAAGGTTGTCATACCGCCAAGAATGCAAATAAAACTCAACGGCATCATCAGGCGGGGGGCGGCAAATCCTGCCTGTGCGGCAATAGCCGTTAGGATTGGGATACTCATTAGCACAACGGGTGTATTATTCAAAAAAGCACTCGACACCATAGCAATAAGCAAAATGACTAAAACAGCAAAAAAGGGCGAACGGCTTGCCATTGTCACAAGACGGTTTGTGATGGTTTCAATCGCGCCCGATTGGAATAGGCCTTGTGCCATGACCATTAAGGCAATAATGGTTATCAGTGCTGTATTCCCAAAGCCTGCTAGAATATCGCTTGCGTTAAATTTGACTTGCTCTTCTAGCCCCAAAAGCCCGCCTATGTAAGCAAGCATAAGCAATAGGCCAAGCACAATCAAAGAGGTAATTTCAAATGAGACTTTTTCAAGCACATAAGAGACCATAGCGTAAATAATCACGCCAAAAGTCAGCCACATGAATATATTATTACCATTGGTAGAGAGATTTGCGGTTACATCCATAGCGTCCCATGTTATTATCACTTACGAGTTATTATCACTTACGAGTTATTGTCACTTACGAGTTATTGTCACTTATGAGCCTATACTAATATGGCGCTAAATATGGACTCAATATGGAGCCAATATGAACATTGTATTTAGGCTTGCCAAGTAAAGAATATAGATTTTAGCATGTTTTTGATATTTTAGGGTTTTATAGAGGGCAAAATATAAGCAAGATAATAGAAGCAAAATAGGGGACAAAATGAAAATTGCATTTATTGGATTAGGCGTTATGGGTGCGCCGATAGCGGGGCATTTAGCAGAAAATGGCCATGAGTTGGCTGTCTATAATCGCACCCCTGCAAAGGCCGAACAATGGGCGAAAAAATATAAAGGCCGTATTTGCGCCTCACCCGCCGAAGCGGCACAAGGGGCGGATTTTGCTTTTAGCTGTGTTGGCAATGATGCCGATGTGAAAGCGGTCACAATAGGTGCAAAAGGGGACGCAGAAAGCGGTGCAGAAGAGGGCGCAAAAGGGAGCGGACAAGGGGACGCAAAAGGCAACGCACAAGAGAGCGTAGAAGGGGCTTTTGCAACCCTACCGCGTGGGGCAATATTTATCGACCACACAACGACTTCGGCAAAATTAGCAACAACGCTTTTTCAAACAGCCAAACAAGCAGGCTTTTCTTTTTTAGATGCGCCCGTATCGGGTGGGGAAGCAGGCGCGCAGGCAGGCCAACTCACAATTATGTTAGGGGGCGAACAGCAGGCTTATGAAAAGGCAAAACCAATTTTAGAAACCTATGCAAAAGCGCACCGCCTTATGGGCGGGGCAGGGGCCGGCCAATTAACTAAAATGGTGAATCAAATTGCCATTGCTGGCTTGGTGCAGGGTCTAGCAGAGGCTTTGCACTTTGCCCGTTGTGCTGGACTAGATGAAATGGCTGTCATTGATGTTATTTCCAAAGGGGCGGCACAATCATGGCAAATGGATAATCGCCATAAAACAATGATTGCAGGCGAATTTGATTTCGGCTTTGCCGTCGATCTTATGCGTAAAGATCTTGCGATTGTTTTTGACGAAGCAAAACAAAATAATGCAAGCTTAGCTATCACCAAACAGGTCGATGAATTTTATGCAAAAGTGCAACAATTAGGCGGTGGCAGGTGGGATACATCTAGTTTAATCGCCTTGTTGCAAAATAGTAAGCCCCGCGCATAGTAAAATTATATTTGATAATTTCGCCACAGGCCGCCGCTAATCGTGCGCGCGGCTTAATTATTTTATTCACAAAATAAACTTTCTATGTTCAAAATTGCATACATTGTTAAATTCTGTGAGTAAGGGGTTTTATTGTGCTGTATGTTATTTTTTGCGTTTATTATCAAATTTTCAATTCAAAATTAAAAAATCTAAATCTTTCAAATATATTAAATAAAAAATATCAATCTAGGCACCGTGCGGTAGGTATCATGCGGCGCGCCCCGCGACGCGTCATGCAACGCGCCCCGCAACGCGTCGGGCAACGCGCGCCGCGACGCGTCATGCAACGCGCCCCGCAACGCGTCATGCAACGCAGCATGCGATGGGGCATGCGATACACTGTTTTGCTCCTTTCATGCGCGCTTGTCCTTACGGCTTGCGGTGGCGGTGGGGGTGGTGGTTCAGGCGGTGGTACCACAAGTGGCGATAATGGGCGTAGCCAAACGCCTGCGCCAACGCCTATTCCGACGCCTACGCCAACACCAACGCCTACGCCAACCCCGCAACCCGAAGACTCACCTGAGCCTGAAACAAGATTGCCGTCAGCACCTAGACCGCCGACTTTCCCTGCCTCTTATTATGAAGCAAGCCCTGAATATCAAAGCCAAATTGGGCTAGCCATTAGTCATGCGGCCGAAGCCTATGCGCATAGTTTAAGTGGCGAAGGCATTTTGATTGGCTTTACAGATACAGGCCTTGCCGAAGACCACCCTGAATTTGCCGATGACCGCGTCATATTTAATGACCGCTCTGGCTATGAGGGTGTTGAACCAACGAAAGATCAATTATTTCACGGCACAGCAGTCGCAAGTATTGCCGCCGGCCAACGCGGCAGTGGGGATGGCATGCATGGCGTCGCCTATAATTCAGATATTGCTATGTGGTCTTTGAAATTGGAAGATGATGGCTCTTTGGCAGTCAATGATGAGACTTTTTCAAATGCTTTAACAGCCCTTGAAGCAGAAAATGCGGCGGTCATAAATCATAGTTGGGGTTATGCGATTCAATTTGACCCAGCCCATGCAGGCACGAAACGCAGTTTTTTACAAAGCACTTTTACTGATACAATCCAAAAATTAAGCTCAGGAAATGCAATTCATGTTTGGTCAGCGGGCAATGAAGCAGGCGATGAAGTCTCTATTACAGCTGCCTTCCCGCTTTTATTTCCCGAAATGCGTTATAATTCTGTTGTCGTGGTTTCTGTCGATGGCAATGGCCTGCTTGGCCGATTAAGCAATCGTTGTGGTGCGGCAAAGGCAGTATGTATCGCGGCACCCGGCGGCCATAATACAGGCGCACAACATATTCGTGCTGCCCTTGCAAGAGGTGGCTATACGAATGTTATTGGCACTTCTTTTGCTGCCCCGCATGTGTCAGCGGCTTTGGCGATATTGCGCGAACTTTTCGGCTCGCAATTAAGTAATCGGGAATTGATTGAACGGCTTTTCTTTACGGCCGATAATAGTGGGATTTATGCTGATGAGGATATTTACGGGCATGGTCTTCTTGACCTTGCCGCCGCAACTAACCCGGTTGGGCCAACTGCTGTGGCAATAGAAAATCGTAAAATATCGGTTGATGAAAGCTCGTTTAATTTTCAAGGATTCAATGTGAGTTTAGCAAGACAATTAAGCAAGAAAAAAATAATTATCCTAGATAGTATGGATGCGCCTTTCCGTGTGCCGCTTTCTGTTTTCGACCAAAAGGAAGATAAAAAAGAGGCATTGAATGAAATACCACCCATTGCTAAACAACCCTCCCGCCCAACAGCGCGCTGGTCGTTTGCCTCTGGCACAAAAGCAAGCACATGGCAAACAGTCTCTATTGCTGATATGACCGCGCTCGTCTCACAAGGTAGATATGGCGCACGGCCACAGCCAACCTTGTTGCGCTCACCTTTTATGGAACTTGCGGGCGTGGGGGCGATAGGGCAAATTGATATGAAAGGGTTGCAATTTACAAGTTTTGCCAACTGGAAAGAGAGTATAGATAAACAAGAAGACCCGCTTATGATTTCAGGCTTTTCAGCCGCATGGCGCGCCGCGGCGGGCGATTTTACATTTGGCTTGAATGGCGGTATTTTGTTTGAGGAAGATGCGGTGCTTGGCGCACAGGGGCGCGGCGCATTTGCCATAAATGATTATGGGCGCACCATATTTACCGGCGTGGGCGGTGAAATGCCGCTTGCTTTTGGCTGGCAAAGTGCTTTTGCTGCCTATTTCGGGCAAACAGAGGAGAATGGCATAAAAAATGGATTGATTGAGGCGATTGACACAGTTGCCGCATCAAGTTTCTCGGCAAGTGTTTGGAAACAATTTGGCGGGCTTTCAGTTTATGCAAAACTCGACCAGCCTTTGCGGATTGATAATGGTAAAATGCACTTTCAACTACCCGTTGCGCGCTTGCCGGGTGGGGAAATTATCACGGAAGATTGGGCTTTGTCTTTATCACCAAATGGGCGTGAATTGCGCGGTGAATTAGGCATGCGGCAATTTACGGATTATGGGCAATTTTCAGTGCGGGTGCAGCTACGCCATGAACCCGAACATGTCCGTCATGCCGAAGATGAATTTGCAGCAAGTGCAGGTTGGCAATGGGGCTTTTAGTTTTAGCTGTTAGTTATGAACTGGCGATTATGAGCTGTTAATTATTCGTTTTTAATTTTAACTGATAATTTTAGCTGTCGATTATGAGCTATCGATTATGAACTGCCAATTATAACTGTCAATTATAACTGTCAATTATGAGATGCCGATTAGTACTATCAATTATGAGATGCCGATTAGTACTATCAATTATGAATTGTCAATTATGAACTGTTACCGTCATTAAGTGTGCGGGCGGCGTCGAGGGCAAAATAGGTCAAAATGCCATTTGCGCCGGCGCGTTTGCAGGCAAGCAGGCTTTCCATAATGACCTCTTGTGGCAAAATGCCCTGTTTTATGGCGTGTGTGAGCATGGCATATTCGCCCGATACTTGATAGGCGAAAAGGGGCGCGTTATAACTATCTTTGGCTCGCCTGATAATGTCTAAATAAGGCATGCAGGGCTTAACCATAACCATATCCGCCCCTTCTGCCAAATCAAGGCCAATTTCCCGCAAGGCTTCATCGCTATT
>JAPPQG010000046.1 GCA_028816945.1 Alphaproteobacteria bacterium | reverse complement strand
TTTTAGCACGCGTCATGCTTGCCGAACAAATTTGGCGCGCGGTTTCCATTCTCGCCCATCACCCCTATCATCGCGGCGATTGATATTATATGGATGATATAATTATTAGATGACATACTATTGGATGACATAATTATTGGATGATATGAATTATGCGCTTGTTTAATAAAATTTTCAATTTAGTTGCGCCCCGCTTTGTCTTATTTATATGCGCGGTTTTATTTATATGCGCGAGTCTATTTGTCAATATCATGTTACCTATAACTGCTATCGCGCAAAATGAGAAAAACCCGAAAAGCAGGCTTGAAAAATTAGAGCAGGAAATTAAAACCCGCGCCGCGCGCAAACAAGAATTAGAAAATAAAGCAGAGACACTTGCCACGCAAAGAGAAAAATTACAAGAGCAAATTATTATCCTCGCTGAGAAAATTAGAACGAGTGAAAACGAACAAAATGCGCTTGAAATGCAATTAGAAAAATTAGCCATAAGTGAAGCGGCGATGATAGAAAAATTGCAAAATGACCGCACCACGCTAGCGCAAGTGCTTGCCGCACTGCAACGTTTTGAAAAAGACATACCCCCCGCCCTTGCCGTGCGCCCCGATGATGCGTTGGCTGGCATTCGAGGCGCGATGGCAATGGCCGCCATTGTGCCACAATTAAAAAAGACGGCTGATTCGTTAAAATTGCAATTAGACCATTTAGCCGCGATAAGGGAGAATATCCACACACAAAAAGACAGGCTAGAAGAAGAAAAACAACAAGCCGCCCAAGACCGCCGCCAATTAGCTGAACTTGTCATTGCCAAACAAGCCACCGAACAACAAACCCGCCAATCGCTAGAAATGGAAAAGCGCGCCCTTGCACGGCTTGTCCGTGAATCCAAATCCTTGCGGGAATTGGTGGAACGGCTAGATAGGCGCAAAAAACAACAAGCCATTATTGCTGGTTTCCCAAAAGCCAAAGGCCGCCTGCCCTTTCCTGTAAGCGGCAAATTGCTTAATACCACTGAGACAAAAGCCCGCAATCAAGCAACAGGGCGGGAGGGCATATATATTAAATCCCGCGCAAATGCTATTGTTACAGCCCCTTATGATGCACATATTCTATATGCGGGTGATTTTCGCGATTATGGCAAAATTTTAATTCTCGGCGTGGGGAAAAATTATCATATATTGCTCGCCGGGCTTGGCACTTTTAATGTTGAAAGCGGGCAATTTGTCCTAGCAGGTGAGCCATTAGCGACTATGCAGAATACAAGTTTTGCAGAATTATTAACACTCTACATAGAAATTAGGTATAATAGCGAACCCATACAGGCCGCCAATTGGTTTAAGCGGTTTTAGAATTACGATAAGCTAATCGCTGGGCTTATCGAATGTTTAATATAATATGTTTAATATAATAGTTGAATGTGAGATGAGATATGAGAGTTAATTTTAGAGAGTCAAAAAAAGGGCGCGCCATACAGCGCACCTTCTATCGGCGCATGCTATTTTGTGTCACTTACATAATGATATTGGCATTTATGGTTGGTGTGTCCCCGCACGGGCAATTTATATCGCCTAATTTTATATCGCAAGCAAGCGCGCAAACCGACATAGAAGAGCAAAATAAAGAGCAGCAAGATAGATATGCCCTCTATGAACAGTTAAATCTATTTGGCGATGTGTTAGAGCGCGTGCAACAAGAATATGTGGAAGCACCAGAAAATGCAGACCTGATTGAGGCGGCTTTAATTGGCATGTTATCATCACTTGATCCGCATTCGGCCTATTTGCCGCCGAAAAATTTTGAAGATATGCAAGTGCAAACCAAAGGCGAATTTGGCGGACTGGGCATTGAAGTTACAATGGAGCGTGGCTTTGTGAAAGTGATTGCCCCGATTGACGGCACACCTGCTGAACGCGCGGGCATTTTACCCAATGACCTTATCACTAAATTAGATGGGGAAGATGTATTAGGCCTAACCCTACAAGATGCGGTCGATATTATGCGCGGTGAAATTGGCACAAAAATAACCCTAACCATAGCGCGCAAAGGACAAGATGAGCCATTGGAAATTACCATTACACGTGCCAATATTAAAATCCAAGCTGTGCGCGCCCGCCCGATAGGCCCAAATGGTGAAATTGCCTATATAAGACTGACAGCATTTAATGAAAATGCGACAAAAAATTTACGCAAAGCCATAAATGAATTGCCGAAAGAAATTGGCCACAAAAAATTAGCTGGCTATATTTTAGACTTACGCAATAATCCGGGCGGGCTGTTATCAGAAGCGGTGAAAGTGACAGATAGTTTTCTCAATTATGGTGAAATTGTCTCCACACGGGCGCGCAAATCAAGGGATAATAGTCGCTTTAATGCGCGGCGCGGCGATTCTACCAAAGGCGCACCCCTATTAGTGCTTATCAATGGGGGGTCGGCTTCGGCTTCGGAAATTGTCGCCGGCGCATTACAAGACCACCACCGCGCGCTTATTGTTGGCACGCAATCTTTTGGCAAAGGCTCTGTGCAATCCGTCATGCCCTTGCCAAATAATGGCGCTTTGCGGCTGACAACGGCGCGTTATTATACACCGTCTGGCCGCTCCATTCAGGCACTCGGGATTATGCCTGATATTGTCATCGAACAGACTCTGCCTGAGGATATGCAAAATCTAACCGCGCGGCGTGAATCAGAATTACGCAACCATTTGAAAGGTGCAGATGAGGAGGGTGGCAAAGAGAGTAAGAGTGAGGAAAAAAGTGAAGACAAAAAAGAATCAACAGACGCAAAAGAACTAGACGATATGCAAGACAATATGCAAAACAAAGAGCAGGAAAAAGACAAAACCAGTATTGCCTATGTGCCGCGTGAGTTTGAAAAAGACATACAATTACAAAAAGCCATGCAAATTATGTTAGATATGGATATGGCAAAACAAAGTTTAGCAAAGGCAAAGGCGCAATAATGCAGGCCGATAAAATTCGGCATTATCGCCCATGTGCGGGGGCGATTGTTATCAACAAACAAGGGCTTGTTTGGACGGGGTTGCGGATTGGGGCTGCCCTTCACCAACCGCTTTGGCAGTTTCCACAAGGGGGGATTGATAAAAATGAAACACCCCAACAGGCTGTTTTGCGTGAATTGGCCGAAGAGACGGGCATTACCCAAACAAGCCTAATTTATGAATTGCCTTATTGGCTGTCTTATGATTTGCCGCCAGAGGCGATTGGCATTGCCTTAAAGGGCAAATATAAAGGCCAAAGGCAGAAATGGTTTGCCTTGCGCTTTGAGGGCAATGACAAAATGATTAATATTAGCGGGCATAAAAAGCCTGAATTTGAGGCTTGGGCGTGGCGGCGCATGGCGGATTGCCCTGCTATTGTTGTGCCTTTTAAGCGTGCCGTCTATCAGCAGCTTGTAAGAGATTTTGCGCCCTTTTGTGCGTGATACATGCAACCCAAAAGCCCAGCCCAACTAGCCCAAAACTCTATAAGCATGTTAAAATAAGACATGCTAAAACAAGACATGTTAAAATAAAATATGTATAAAACGCTCATGCCTAAACCCCACCAAACAGGCGATTTGCCGATAATTGATTTTGCGCCCTTTTTGCAGGGCGACCCAGCGGCGCGCCTCAACATTGGCAAATCTATTGATAGGGTTTGTCGAGCGGGCGGGATTTTTTATCTCACCCAGCATGGTATTGACCTTGATATGCTTGCGCGTTGCTTTCAACAAGCGCGGCTTTTTTTCGCTTTACCGCGTGCCGAAAAACAAAAAATTGCCATCACCCAAAGCCCCTGTCATCGTGGTTGGTTTGATATTGGCGGGGAAGCATTGGATAGGCAAAACCACCCAGAAGGGGATTATAAAGAGGGCATTAAAATTGGCCGTGATTTACCGTTATCCCATGCCTTTGTGCAACAAAAGATTGCTTTACACGGGCCCAATCAATGGCCTTGTTTGCCTCATTGGCAGGCGGATATGCAGCTTGCTTATGACGCATTCTCGGCACTTGCAAAAAAACTCATGCAAGCCATAGCATTGGGTCTAGGCCTTACTGAAACTTATTTTGATAATTGGCTCGCACAGCCTATGGCAACCCTTACGCCTCTGCGCTATCCCCCCATAAGCACAGTGAATAAAGATAAAACTTACCCCTGTTTAGGCGAAACCGACTCTAGCCACACGCCAACATTAAGTGCAGGCGCACATACAGATTTCGGCTGTCTCGCCCTATTAGCGCAAGATGATATTGCTGGTTTGCAAATCCGCACACAAAACGGCACATGGCAAACCATTGCGCCACGCAAAGCATGCCTTATTGTCAATATAGGTGATATGTTAGAATTATGGACGGGCGGGCTTTACCGCGCCCCCGCGCATCGTGTCTTAAACACAAGCCAACATATGCGCCATAGTCTTGCCTTTTTTTATGACCCACAATATGATACGCCTTTGCATGTCTTGCCTAATTGTCCCAATGCTTCTAATAAAAGCCATGATAGAAAGGCAGAAAAACAACCGCCCCTAACCGCGCTTGCCTATTTATTGCAAAAAATTGATGCAAGTTTTGCCTATCACAGAGACAATAAATAGACATATAATGCGTGTGAATAATAATGAGTGTAAATATAATTAGGAAATGCCATGACAATTTATGTTCTCAATCTTGTTTGCCCCGATAAGCCCGGCATTGTTGCTGCGGTCAGCAGTTTTTTATGCGCGCAAAATATGAATATTACGCAAAGCAATCAATTTGGCGATGCCGATACGGGACGCTTTTTTATGCGCGTTGGCTTTGAAAAAACAAAAGAGAAAACAAAAGATAAAGCAAATAAGAAACAGACACAAACAGATATAGAGGCATTAAAATCTGCCTTTGCCCCGCTTGGCGAAAATTGGGCGATGGATTGGCAGATTTATGATATGGCGCAAAAACCGCGCGCCCTTATATTAGTGTCTAAATTCGACCATTGCCTTGTTGATTTGCTTTATCACACACAAGCCGCAACACTTAATATGGATATTGTCGGTGTGTTCTCCAACCATGAAACCACCCGTCATTTAGTGGTGCGGGAAAATATTGATTTTCATTATCAAGCGATAAGTGCTGAAACAAAGTCTGAATCGGAAACCTATTTACGCCGCCTGATTGATGAGACGGGCGCAGAATTACTTATTTTAGCGCGCTATATGCAAATTTTATCGCCTGCTTTTTGCGATAATATGGTCGGGCAAATTATCAATATACATCATTCTTTTCTGCCTAGTTTCAAAGGGGCCGTTCCTTATAGCCGCGCCTATGAGCGTGGCGTGAAAATGATTGGCGCAACAGCCCATTATGTAACGAGCAAATTAGATGAAGGGCCAATTATCGCGCAAAATGTCGCCGCCGTGCGCCATGATATGAATGTCGCACAAATGGTGAAAACGGGGCGTGAAGTAGAACAAACTGTGCTAATACAGGCCGTCGCCGCCCATATTGAACGGCGCGTGCTACTCAACGGCCATAAAACAGTTGTTTTTACATAAAGCCTATTACCAAAGCGCACAACAAAAGCGCATATAGGCTAAATCATGTCATGTTAAATTAGGATAGGCTAAATCATGTCATGCTAAATTATGGCAAGCGAATCATGGACAATCTAATTAGGGCAAGTTAAATAAGCGGGCGGACTGCTTCCAAAGCATCTATAATGTCTTGCTTGGCTTGTTGGCTGTCCTCTGCACTGTCCCTAACCGCTTTTATTTCTGCTTCTAGTGTCGCCATTGTTAGATCTTTTAAGGGCAAAACATGTTCGGCTAAAATGGTTACATGGGCGGGTGTTGCATTGGCAAAGCCGCCGCGCACAAAATAACCCAACCGCTCTTTGTCATTTTCTACATAAATCACACCTGCCCGCACAAGCGACATAAGCGGGCTGTGTTGCACCATAACGCCAAAATCGCCCTCTACACCCGGCACATTAACCATATCGGCTTGTGTGGAAAGCAATAATGTTTCAGGTGTTACAAGGTCAAATTGAAGTTTGCTTGTCATATCGCCTGTCTCTTTCATTCGCCTTTCTCATTTACCTTTCGCATTCGCCCCTCTCATTTATCTTTCTCATTTATTATGCCATATCGGCGGCTATTTTTTCAGCTTTGGCAATGGCTTCCTCAATCGTGCCTGTCATATAAAAGGCAGCTTCTGGCAGTTCGTCATACGCACCATCGCACAAATCCTTAAACCCTTTAATCGTATCAGCCAAACTGACTAATACGCCGGGCGAGCCGGTGAAAACTTCTGCCACATGGAAAGGCTGTGATAAAAACCGCTCAATTTTGCGGGCGCGTGAGACAATCAATTTATCCTCTTCGGATAATTCATCCATGCCCAAAATAGCAATAATATCTTGCAGGCTTTTATAACGTTGCAAAATTTCCTGCACCCGTCTTGCCGTCTCATAATGCGCTTCGCCAACAATGCGCGGCTCTAAAATCCTCGATGTCGAATCAAGCGGATCAACGGCTGGATAAATGCCCTTTTCAGCAATGCTACGCGATAAGACAGTTGTTGCATCCAAATGCGCAAAACTTGTAGCCGGCGCAGGGTCGGTTAAATCATCAGCTGGCACATAAATGGCTTGCACAGAAGTGATAGAGCCTTTTGTGGTCGTGGTAATGCGTTCTTGCAATGTCCCCATATCAGTTGCAAGCGTTGGTTGGTAGCCAACAGCAGAGGGAATGCGGCCAAGCAGGGCAGAGACTTCTGAGCCGGCTTGTGTAAAGCGGAAAATATTATCGACAAAAAATAAAACATCTTGGCCTTCATCGCGGAAATGTTCGGCAACTGTGAGGCCTGTTAAGCCAACGCGGGCGCGCGCACCCGGCGGTTCATTCATCTGCCCATAAACAAGCGCGCATTTTGACCCCTCACCGCCCTTTTCCACATTCACGCCCGACTCAATCATTTCCCAATATAAATCATTGCCCTCACGCGTGCGCTCGCCAACACCCGCAAAGACTGAATAGCCGCCATGCGCTTTGGCAACATTATTGATAAGTTCCATAATCAGCACGGTTTTGCCAACGCCCGCACCACCAAACAGGCCAATTTTGCCCCCCTTTGCATAAGGGGCAAGCAAATCAACCACTTTAATACCCGTCACAAGCAATTCCGATTCAGTCGATTGGTCGATAAAATCGGGGGCTTGTTGGTGAATGGCGCGGGTTTGTGTGGCGGCAATCTCGCCTGCTTCATCGACAGGTGCGCCAATAACATTCATAATTCGCCCTAATGTGCCTTCGCCAACAGGGACGCGAATCGCATTTCCTGTGTCAATAACTTCCTGTCCGCGTGGTGAATGGCGCGGGTTTGTGTGGCGGCAATTTCGCCCGCTTCATCCACAGGCGCGCCAATAACATTCATAATTCGCCCTAATGTGCCTTCGCCAACGGGGACACGAATCGCATTGCCTGTGTCAATAACTTCTTGCCCGCGCACAAGCCCTTCGGTGGAATCCATAGCAATAGTGCGCACAGTGTGTTCGCCCAAATGTTGGGCGACTTCCAACACAAGCCTATCATCGCCATTTTGTGTTTCCAATGCGTTCAAAATTTCAGGCAATTTACCCGCAAATTGTACATCGACCACAGCCCCAATCACTTGTGTAATTTGCCCGCTCACTTTTGCATCTGTTTCATTTTGCATATCCATATTATCTCATCCTAT
>JAPPQG010000141.1 GCA_028816945.1 Alphaproteobacteria bacterium | reverse complement strand
AAAGTGACAAAAGCATTATCTGTGCCAGCTGTTTTCGCCGATAATACATGCAATAAATTGCCGCCCGCGGATTCAGTATGTCGGCCAAACCCAGTTGGACTTACTTCCAATACGCCACCTTCAAGGCGTTCCCCATTAGGACTGATAGAGCCTAATACATAATATTTATCATTAGCAGGCGTGCTAGAACTCGGCAATTTAGTTACAATGCGTAATGTATAACGCCCATCCCCATTCACATCATCCACAATCACATAAGAATGTTCTGTGACAAGCGTTGTTGGTAGAGCGTCAAAATTGATAACAACACCGCCTGAAAGATAAAGCGTGCCAGCCGCGACCCGCACATTGACTTCATCTTGTGTGCCAGAATCGGTTTGAGTAATCACCCCACCTGAATAAGAAAATGTGCGCGCGTCATCATCGCGAAGATTCCCGCTTGCATCTGCATGGGCCGTATAGGCTATATCTGTGCCAAGATTTTGCGTAGCGACTTGAATATCTGTAGCTTCTATCTGCGAATAAGGCACATCAAAAATACGGGTAACCGAGACGGTTGCAGGTGGCACAAGCGTATCTGCCAAAAGATAATAGCTGCTTAATGTCGGCAAAGTATCAACTAATTCTAATTGCCATGTGGCAGGTGTGGCAGGGTTGCTATCATGGTCGCCAAGTCGCAAAATAAGTTTATTTTTATTGCGCCCCGTATCAGAATCTGGCACAGAGAATGTCGCCCCTGCAAAATGGATAATTTCACCACCATCAAAAATTGTCCCAGCTGACACAGTAAAGGCCGTGCCACTACCACCCCCGCTTAAAGCATATGTTGTGCCTACAGCTACAAGAACATCTATATCCAGCGGCGTGCGCACAGTAATTAAATCATTGGCCGCCGCTGTATCGCCTGGCCCCCTCTGTGTATGCGCTTCAATAGCTTCCCTTATGCGGTGATTCGTTGTACCAAAATTACTCACTGTATATATTGTAATAATATATTTATCGCTGGCACTTGTCCCACCACCTGTCACCGTTATATGTGCAACCCCATTGTCTGTAGCACCTGCCACGCGGTTTGCATCATAGACGACACGAACCTCTATAAAATTACCTGCTGAGCCAGCTGTTTTCGCCCAAAATGAAGCAGCCAAATTTCCGTT
Organism: Alphaproteobacteria bacterium; assembly: GCA_028816945.1. GTDB lineage: Bacteria > Pseudomonadota > Alphaproteobacteria > RS24 > RS24 > JAPPQG01. Next base: position 6,552 of record JAPPQG010000141.1, on the reverse strand, counting down.
TGGTACATAATTGACCCCGGCAAATTCCCCCGCATGTAATCGTATATTCCCGCCAGAGATACGCACATCATCATCGGCAATTGTGCCTAACACAAAAAATCGATCACCTTCGGGCAATGTGGCAACCGCCTGCACTTGCCAAGTATCAGGCGTCGCGTCATCATCATCATGGTCGCCAAGGGCTACAATAATGATTGTATCAGAGCCAGCAATCGGGGACACATGGGCTTCGGCAAAATCAATTGTCTCATCGCCAAAATGAATTCTCCCCGCCGCCACATGATAAGGTGCTTCCGCCGCCCCTGCGAGTGACATTGTTATCAGGTTGTTGTTAGCCGCAAAACCTGGTTCAAGTATAAGGTTTGGGGTAGATCGATCAATAATAGTAACCAAATCATTGGCAAGTGCTGTGTCCAATTCCCCCAAATCACTTTGTTCATTATGCTCTTCAATAGCCGCCTTTACGTAACGCGCCCTTATGCCGCCTAGGGTTGTATATATCGTAATAATATAGGGGCGCTCAGTCGTGCCGTCCCCGCGCACTTGTATGCCGAGTGCCTGGTCGTTTAGCAGACTGGTTCCCCCTGCGCGGCTAGCATCATAGACAAGGTGAATTTCTATATTATTGCCCCGCGGCCCAGCCATTTTTGAAACAATTCTAAACCCGTTGAAACCGATAACACTACCCGAATATGTAGCATAAGCATTCGGCATGCTTATTGTGCCGCCTGAATAGGCAAATTCGCGCGTGTCTGTATCGGTGCGGTCGCCTGTCGCATCGACAAACCGTTCGCCTGCGAAACTTGCCGCCTGCCGTGCGACAGCATAATAATCAACCCGCACGCGAATAGATAAATCATCAGGCTGATGATTAGCACCGCCTGCTTCATAATCACCCGAATCACTGCCCGTATAGCTTAATGCGCCTGTACCTATATTGAGCGTGAAATCATCATTATCATCATCGCCCTCACCTGAGACCAATCGATATCTCACCTGTTTAGCCCCAGAGGCATCTGCATCGGTAGCATGCCTCAAGCCTTCTAGGCGAACTGTGCCAACTTGAATAGGGTTTGTGGCGCCGCTTGCTTCTTCATTAACAAGACCGGTTGGACTATCTGAATAGACACGCTCTGTGCCGTCTGTTTGCGTTACCCCTTGTGGCGTGACATAAAGCCCACCTTGAACAATGTTAAATGTTTCTGTGTATGAGCCACCGTTAGCATCTGTGACTGTTATTGTCAGCGTATAAATCTGGCCGGGGTTAAGGGCTGTTACATCCCCTTTCAACTGCAAACGAGAATTCCCGCCCACAGACACAATTTCAAACAAATTGCCATGCGTGCCACCCAAACGATAAGTCAAGCCTGTTTGCGCACCGCTTGCAACCCCTGCATTCGTCTCAACATCAGCCGCGGTTAATAGGCCCGCTACCGTGCCATCAGTGGCAACTATACGGCCATTATTAAGCACATAAAGTTCGCGCTCAGCCGCCGCATCACGGTCGCCCGATAGAACAATATCAGTCGGTACATCATTAACCGATGTAATCGTCAGTGTGAGGGTCGCGTCATCAGACTCCACCTGCCCATCATTAACACGGAAAACAATTCTAACTTCACCATGCACATTTGTCGGCGGGCGATATTTCAGCCCACTAATTTTGTCGGCTGGCACCGTATTACCTGCCCGATATTCGGTGCCGTCTGCATCTACCAATGCGCCTGTGTCCGTACCTGTCGGCACAGTTATAGACATAATGCGTAATTCAGTAAAAGAAGATTCCGTGCCGGGCGTATTGCCTGTTGGATCACGGAAACCCCAAACATCCATTGGCAGTGTGAGCTCTATATCTTCTGGTGTCGTAAGAGGTAAGCCGCCCGGATTGGGATTAGCAACTGGCTCACCGCCGGCGCGCTCAATCGCTTCAGCAATGCGTGTTTGCGCTTCCTGCCGATTTTCCATAGTTAAATCGTCAATAGGGTTAAAACCATCCTTATCAACGCGTTTCGCCGCTTCGACATTTGTGTTGTCTTCGTCTGATAATTCCTCTAATAAAAGTTGTAAGCGAATGCTCGTTGTCGCAATCGTATCGCGTAGGGCATTGATAGAACCAGTTGGGAAAGTTTGGTCTTGTTCACGCGCAGGGTGAATAAAATTATCTACATTGTTCAAATCATCTAGTTCAACGGTCACCCCTGTATCTTCAAAAATTTTGGCTAAAAGCTCTTCATCTGTTGCATCCGCATTGCCGTCTAGTGAGCGCAATGCTTCAAGGATTGTTGAAATGGGTGAGGCAACAACATCAGAGCCGCCGCGCTCATCAGACATAGCTGTATAGTAAAGTTCTTGCGTAAGCGAAAATCTCTCGCCTGTGAATAAGTCGCGCGCACCTCTTAAATCAACTATAATCCGTTTGCCCGCATGTTCGCCCGAAACATCCGCCAAACGACCATTTTGATCTGTTTTGCCAAGATTTATGTCGCCTTCATCAATGCGACCATTATCATTCATATCAACCCATACAGTCGCCCCTTCGACAACGCCATCATTGACATAAACATCAAAAGGCAACGCATCAAATCGCCCGCTAGGACCAGGTTGGGTAGGGCCAGGTGTTGTAGGGCCAGGTGGGGTAGGGCCAGGTGGGGTAGGATCAGGTGGGGTAGGATCAGGTGTGCCACTAGGGCCAGGACCTGTGCCGGGTTGGCCAGTCGAAGGACCCGCAATATATTTGGTACTGCCACCGCCGCAAGCTGCTAATAGGCCTGCCAATAATGGCGTAATCGATAACTCGCCTCTGAGTCTTCGCTTACCCTCACTTGTGTTGAGTCCATCTACAATACCTCTCATATAAGGCGAAAATGAGGTTGTAGATAATAAAACAGTTTTCAAAAACTTCTTGTCATGAAACATCTTTCATACTCCATAAAAAACGAATTAAATAAACGCGGGAAATGTAACAATTATTAGTGAATTATAAGTTAATTCTCGAAAAACAGTTGCAACGCAAAATAATGTTTACCTTTTAAGCGAACCACTAAAAGCTAACCCAAACGCCACAACAGCGAGCTGCTGTGCCGTATTAGACTTGTTATCTTAAAATGGAATTATTAATCATAAATTAATTATGTCCTTATTGCTTGCATTATTCTCTCATTTCATTCTGTTCATTCAGCCATAATCAGCTTAATAACGGATTTCCTCTTCCTTAACGACTCCCGCTAGCACGCAATTATACTTATTTGCAAATCTTTGTAAATTAAAAATTATAAAAAGGCAAATAAAATCTAGGTTGAATGCGTTAAATAAAATTAAAATTTTTATTGCCGCCCTTGCAAATGTTAAAAAGCTTTCACATATGGGGGGAACATGGGGGGAAATGAGCGGGCAGGCGGGCGGTAAAGCAATTTATTGATAAATAAGGGAAAATAATTAAAAATGCTCTGTAAATAGTCAAAAACAGGCAATAAAATAGCCAAAACGCAAGCCAAAGCGGCGAAATGGTGGAGCTAGGCGGGTTCGAACCGCCGACCTCTTGCATGCCATGCAAGCGCTCTCCCAACTGAGCTATAGCCCCACAGCTCAATAATCGCCTGTTATAGCCCAAACATCCCATTATCACAAGCCCTAGCGGCCATATGGCATAGAATCATGTATATGGCATATATATGGCATAGTACCATATATGACACAGAATCATGTATAGAGCATAGCCCCACTATATGGCATAGCCCATGCGACTTATGCTTGCGAATGGCGTTATTTTGTGGGAAAACAAGCCAAAATGAATCAAACCCAAGCCAATAAGCCCCTATTTACCCTCTATTAACCAACATTACCCTCTATTAACCAACATGCCGAAAACCACCGCCTCCCCCGCCGATAACAGCCTGCAAGGCACAATTTGCGTGTCGGGCGATAAATCTATTTCCCATCGCGCCCTGATTCTCGGCACGCTTGCCATTGGCGAAACCCGCATTGACGGCCTCTTAGAAAGTGCCGATATACAGGCCACAATCGCCGCCTGTCAAGCACTTGGGGCTGATATAGAAAAGGGCGCAAATAACCAATGGCTCGTGCGCGGGCGCGGCGCAAATGGCCTCACCTCCCCCGCCCAACCCCTTAATTTTGGCAATGCAGGCACAGCCGCCCGCTTGCTTATGGGGGCAATAGCAGGCAATCCAATTAAAGCGCAATGTATTGGCGATAGCTCCCTTTGCGCCCGCCCTATGGGGCGCGTGATAAAGCCTTTAACGCAAATGGGCGCACACTTTATATGCGACTCACATAATGACAAATTACCGCTTACCATGCGTGGCACAGACCAGCCCTTGCCAATCCACTATACAATGGCTGTGCCATCCGCACAGGTCAAATCCGCCATTTTATTGGCTGCCCTCAATGCGCCCGGCACAAGTGAGCTCATCGAACGACCCGCCACCCGCAACCATACAGAAAAACTGTTAAGCCTATTCGGTGCCGAACTTAGCTGCAAGCCAATAGAGGGCGGACAAATTATCACCCTGACAGGCGAAGCCGAATTGCAAGCCACCCATTTAGCGATAGCCGGCGACCCATCCTCTGCCGCCTTCCCGCTTGTTGCCGCCTTGTTGGTTAGCGGCTCACACATCACACTTAAAAACATATTAGTCAATCCCTATCGGGGCGGGCTATGGCAATGTTTAGAAGAGATGGGCGCCGATATAAAAAAAATAAATAGCCGCACCGCACATGGCGAAGAGGTGGCGGATTATGAAATAAAAGCAAGCGTTTTGGAAGGCATTGAAGTACCAGCCGAGCGTGCGCCTAGCATGATTGATGAATATCCCATTCTTGCTATGGCCGCGGCCTGTGCCAAAGGGCGCACTATTTTGCGCGGGCTAGCTGAGTTGCGCGTGAAAGAAAGCGACCGCTTGCAAGCCATTGCCGAAGGGCTACATAATAATGGCGTCGCGGTGGAAGTCTTGCCAGACGGGTTAATCATTGAAGGCAGGGGCGGGAAAGACAATGACGGGAAAATAGCAGGCGGGGCGACGGTTAAAACCTATTTTGACCACCGCATCGCTATGAGTTTTCTCATAGCTGGGCTTGCCGCACAAAACCCGATTCGCATTGATGATGATTCTATGATTGCAACAAGTTTCCCCGATTTTTTCTCTTGCATGGCTAAACTTGGCGCGCATTTTGAAAGGCCTAGCGAATGACACCCTCTATACCCTCCCCGCCTACACCCACGCCACCTATCCCCGCCGCACCCATACCCTCCCCGATTGCCATTGATGGGCCAGCCGCCGCCGGCAAAGGCACATTGGCACGCGCCCTTGCGACTCATTTTAATTTTGCGCACCTTGATACAGGCATGCTTTATCGCCATGTCGCTTATCTGGTTTTGCAAGCCGGCGGCAACCCCGATAATGAAGCCGACAGCCTACAAGCCGTCCAAAAATTACAACCCTTTGCGGTTGATGAAAAAAGCTTGCGCACAAACCAAATTGCTGCCGCCGCCGCCAAAGTTGCCGCCCAGCCGCAACTGCGCGCCAAAATGCTTGACCTACAACGCAATTTCGCCACCCACCCCCCAAATGCAAAAGCAGGCGCCGTGCTAGAAGGGCGCGATATTGGCACAATCATCTGCCCCGCTGCGCCGATTAAATTATTTATCACAGCACAGGTGGAAATCCGCGCCCATCGCCGTTGGCTAGAATTAAAGCAAGCCGACCCAAGCCTGCAAGAAGCCCAAGTGCTAGCCGCCTTGCAAGCCCGCGATAAAAAAGATTTTAGCCGTCCCGTCGCCCCCCTTAAACAAGCCGCAAATGCCCTCTTGCTAGATACATCAAATTTGGCTATAAAAGATGTATTCAAAGCGGCTCTAACACTTATTGAACAAAAAGCGTTAGAAATCCAAACCGCCCAGAATATAGATTAACAAAATGCGTATCAAACATATAGCGGAAATTATCGGCTATATGATATTTGCCTATATGACTATATTACTATATGATATGTGCCTATATTATATGTAGGCGATATTATATGTAAGCTACATTATATGTAGGCGATATTAGAATATGATAGCGCGACAATTATATCACTAGATTGGAGTTAGACTGTGGCACAAACCCAAACCCCGTCATCTGCGGCGGAAAATGAAAATATGAATCCGACAAAAGAGGATTTTGCGGCATTGCTAGAAGATAGTTTTGCCACCAATAATACGCAAGAAGGCAGCGTTATTAAAGGACGCATAACAGCGATTGAAAATGATTTAGCCATTATCGATGTTGGCTTGAAAACCGAAGGGCGGGTGCCAGTTCGTGAATTTACGACAGCTGGACAAAAGACAGAAATTGCCGTAGGCGATGAAGTCGAAGTCTATTTGGAGCGGATTGAAAATGCGATGGGCGAAGCCGTTTTATCACGCGATAAAGCCCAACGCGAAGAAAGCTGGACCGCACTTGAAAAATCATTCGCCGCCAATGAACGCATTGAAGGCATTATTTTGGGCCGCGTTAAAGGTGGTTTTACCGTAGATCTAAATGGCGCAACCGC
>JAPPQG010000001.1 GCA_028816945.1 Alphaproteobacteria bacterium | reverse complement strand
CCTGACCCGCAAGGGCAGGGGGCGTTGCGGGGGACTTTACCAAATTTGCCTCTGTCATTTTGCGCGGGCATGGCTTGTGCCAAACTTTCATTATTTTGACTTTCATTATTCGGGAGTGCAGGCTGGCTGGCATGGTGGGCCTGCATGGCGGGCATTTCAGCGGCGGCGGGGGCGAATTCGATATTCATTACATAGCGCGTCACATCATAGCGCAACTGCACGAGCATATTAGAAAAAAGACTAAACGCTTCTAATTTATATTCGGCCAATGGGTCGCGCTGTCCATAGGCGCGCATGCCAATCACTTGGCGCAACTGTTCTAATGTTTGCAAATGTTCGCGCCAATGCTGGTCGAGAATTTGTAACATCAAGCTTTTTTCTGCCTGCCGCATCAATTCAACGCCAATTTGTGCGGCCCGCGCCGCCGCCAATTCATCGCTTTGCTGATAAAGCCGTGCGCTTATTTCCTCACGGCCAATCCCCTCTGTTTGCGCCCAATCCATAACGGCAAAATCATTATTAAAAAGCCCGCGTAATTGTGCCGCAAGCCCTTCCATATCCCATTGGCTAGGATAGGCTTTGGCGGGTATATGCGCGCCAATCAAATCATCAATCACCTCATAGCGCATGCTCTGAATCGTCTCGCGAATATCCGCATTCCCCATCAATTCCAATCGCTGTTCGAAAACAACTTTGCGCTGGTCGTTCATCACATCATCAAATTTCAAAATGTTTTTGCGAATGTCAAAATTGCGCGCCTCGACTTTTTTCTGTGCGCGCTCTAATGCTTTATTTATCCATGGATGGATAATGGCTTCGCCTTTTTCAAGGCCAAGTTTTTGCAACATACCGTCCATGCGGTTCGTGCCGAAAATACGCAATAAATCATCTTCAAGGCTGAGGAAAAAATGCGATTGGCCCGGGTCACCTTGTCGGCCGGCGCGGCCGCGTAATTGATTATCAATGCGGCGGCTTTCATGGCGCTCTGTGCCAATCACACATAGCCCGCCGGCTTCTAATGTTTTGGCTCGTGCGACAATTGTTTCACTTTCAATTTGTGTTTTTAGTGTGCGTGCTTCTTCCTGCGATATATCGGGGCTAATTTCTGTTGCAAGCCGCATATCCATATTGCCGCCAAGTTGAATATCTGTGCCGCGCCCTGCCATATTTGTTGCAATGGTGACGGCGCCCGACGCGCCGGCTTGCGCGATAATTTGCGCTTCTTGTTCATGGTAGCGGGCATTTAAGACATTATGTTTAATTTTTTTCCGCTTTAATAATGCTGATAGATTTTCTGACTTTTCAATACTAGTTGTGCCGACAAGCACAGGCTGGCCGCGCTTTTGGCAGGTTTCAATGAGTTCAATAATCGCGTCTATTTTTTCTGCCTGTGTGCGGTAGATTTCATCATCATAATCACTGCGGGCAATTGGCGCATTGGTTGGAATTTCCAACACATCAAGTTTGTAAATATCTAAAAATTCCTCTGCTTCGGTGGCGGCTGTGCCTGTCATACCGCTTAATTTTTCATAGAGGCGGAAATAATTTTGAAATGTAATTGATGCCAAAGTCTGGTTTTCGGCCTGTATGGTGGCATTTTCTTTGGCTTCTAGGGCTTGGTGCAAACCGTCCGAAAAGCGGCGGCCTTCCATCATGCGCCCTGTAAATTCATCAATAATAATAACTTGTTTATTTTTGACAATATAATCGCGGTCTTTGGCAAATAATTTATGGGCTTTCAGCGCATTGGTCACATGGTGAATGAGGGTAATATTGGCAATATCATAAATTGTGCTATCCGCCTCCATAAGGCCATTTTCATGTAACAGTTTTTCCACATGGTCATTGCCTGCATCGGTTAGGGATATGTTGCGGTTTTTTTCATCCACTTCATAATCGCCTGTGTCAAGTTTCGCAATGAGCTGGTTAATGCTGTGATAGAGTTTGCTTTTATCTTCTAATGGACCAGAAATAATAAGCGGCGTGCGCGCTTCATCAATTAAAATTGAATCCACTTCGTCAATAATGGCAAAACAATGGCCGCGTTGCACCATATGCTCGCGGGCATGTTTCATGTTGTCACGCAAATAATCAAAGCCAAATTCATTATTTGTCCCATAAGTAATATCGGCCTGATAGGCTTTTGCGCGTGCTGTATCATCTAACTCATTGGTAATACAGCCCACCGTTAAGCCCAAACGGGCATGGACTTGCCCCATCCAAACTGAGTCGCGTTGGGCGAGATAATCATTGACGGTTACCACATGCACAGGCTTGCCTGTAAGCGCATTGAGATAGCAGGGCAGGGTGGCAACAAGGGTTTTGCCTTCGCCCGTTTTCATTTCCGCAATTTTGCCGTCATGTAAGACCATGCCACCAATTAGCTGCACATCAAAATGGCGTTGGCCGAGCGCACGGCGCGCCGCTTCCCGCACCGCCGCAAAGGCAGGCTCTAAAAGACTAGCTAAGCTTGCCCCTTTTGCTAATTGCTCTTTGAATTGGGCGGTTTTGGCAGCTAATGCCTCATCGCTGAGGGCTTTATATTCATCCTCTAATGCGTTAATGCGCGCCACCCGCGCCAAATAGGGTTTGCGCTTTCGCTCATGGACAGTGCCAAATAAATGGCGGGCAATTTTATTGAGGGCAAGCATGAAA
>JAPPQG010000038.1 GCA_028816945.1 Alphaproteobacteria bacterium | reverse complement strand
CGCCTGCTGTGCCATCTTTCGGGTTTTCATAATCAGGCACAGCCCGCCACCATATACGGCCATCTGCTGTAATGCGGAATAGGGCATTATCCCCATAATTTTCTGTTAAAGTAAATGTACCACTATCGCCTGCATCATAAATTGGTTTCGTTAAAGGGTGATGTTCATAAATATTAACAGTTTCTTCAGCTATTGTGGCTGTAGCGGTAGAATCCTGATTTTGTGCCTCTGTGCCTGATACGGGGTGGTCATCGTTTGTGCCATGATCGCCTCGCCTCGATTGGTCAGGCATAGCTTGCGGCGGTTGCGGATTGGGTATTGCAGGCTGTGTTTGTGTTGGCCCCGTTGGCTCTGGTGCAGAGCGGGCAGGCGCAGCTGGTTCGGGATTAGGCACAACGGCCGCTGTGTCAGCCATAGATTGTGGTGGTTGCGGATTGGGTATTGCGGGCTGTGTTGGCTCTGTTCGCTCTGGTGTAAAGCGGGCGGGCACAGGTGGTTCGGGGCGGTTTCTTGTGCCACCACTACTGCCGCCCCCGCCTCCACCGTACGCACTATTTGCCGCGCCAAGCAATAGCACTGTGAGTAGGGGTGTTATCCCTGCTGAATATGGGTCGTATGGTTGGCGCAGTTGAAGGCGCAGCTGATAATCAAAATCGCCCGATATATTCTTTTCTACCTTCAAAAAGGTCATCCCCCATACTTTCCGTATAATTTCGTATATGTAGGTAAGCAGTATAACAATTATTAGACAATAATGCTAAAATTAATAAATGCAAGCAACATCAATCTTGTAATTTGCTTATTATATCAATATATTAACCCCATAGAGGCTATTGATTGGCCGCTTGTCATTTGCTCTTTTATGATTTAAGGCGGGTTTGCTTACTTTGATAGACAATGCAAATCTAGTATAATTATCGACCCCCAATTTATAAATAAAGCTTATAAATAAAAGGTTAAAAAGATAAAATATCAATATAATAAGATATAGATATAGAGGGCAATGATGGAAGATTTAGAGTATTTTGCGGCGCAAACCATATTCACGCAAATAATGGCTTTGTTGAATCGCTTGTGGGAATTGATCGTCAATGTTTGGCAGGCGGGTGAATATGGTATTGGCGGGGGTGATTTGCTTGTTGGGCTTGGCATTTTTGCCTTTTTTGCCTTTTTGCGCGGCCTATTTACCCGCTTTGTTTTGAATGCTGCGAAACGCTGGACGCAACGCACGAAAACTGAAATTGACGATATGTTGCGGGAGGCGTTAGAAAAGCCGCTTAAATTTTTCTTTCTCATTTTAGGCGCATTTTTTGCCGTTGAATATCTGGCTTTAGAGGGGTTTGCCGCTACTTTCGCCGATAGGGGGTTGCGGACATTGATTGCGGTTGGGATTTTTTGGTCTTTTCATGCGGCCGTGCAACCGCTTTCACAGGTTTTTCAACTCGTTGAAAATATTTTGCCGAAAGAAATTGTCGCATGGCTTGTGACAGTCATTCGTTGGGGCATTATTTTAACCGGCCTAGCAACGATTTTACAGATTTGGGGCATTGAAATTGCACCAATTATTGCGGGCTTTGGCTTATTTGGGGTGGCGGTTGCATTGGGCGCACAAGACCTTTTCAAAAATCTGTTGGCGGGTCTGTCTATTTTGGTTGAAAGGCGTTTCAAAATTGGCGACCGTGTCGAAGTTAAAGGTGTGGTGGAAGGGATTGTCGAACAAATTGGCTTTCGCTCAACACGCATTCGCCGCTTTGATATGGTCACAGTCACTGTGCCGAATAATATGTTTTCCGATTATGCGCTTGTCAATTATAGTTCCGTTATTCACCGCCGCATTTTTTGGAAAATTGGGTTAGAATATCGAACAAGCATTGCCCAGATGAAACAAATTCGCGATGCTATTTTAGATTGGCTAGCTGAAAACCCCGATTTTGTGACTGATAAGGCAATTCCCTGTAATGTCTATATTGATAATTTCAATGATAGTTCTATTGATATGATGGTTTATTGCTTTACGCAGACAACAGATTGGCAGACATGGCTCGCCCATAAGCAAGATTTAGCTTATGCGGTCAAAGAGATTGTCGAACAGGCGGGGGCAGGCTTTGCCTTTCCTAGCCAATCGGTTTATGTGGAGTCTGTACCAGACGAGTCTGTGCCAGACGAGTCTGTGCCACCCCCTGATAAAGGCTGATATGCGTATCATTATTATAGGCGCAGGCATAGCAGGCGTGACGGCGGCTTGGGAATTGCAAAAGGATGGCCATGAAGTCATTTTATTAGAGGCCGCCGCGCAAATTGCAAGCGGGGCAACTTATGCCAATGGCGGGCAGATTGCCGTTGCAGATAGTGCGCCTTGGTCGCGGGCGGGCTTGGCGTGGGAAGTGCTTAAACATATCACAGATAGGCATGTGCCTTATCGTTTGCAGGTGCGGGCAAGCTTTACGCAATGGCGTTGGCTCTTTAATTTTTGGCGTAATTGCAATAACAAAGCGCATAGGCGGGGGGCTAGCCGCAATCGGCTTTTAGCGCAATATAGTCAGGCATGTTTGCAAGCCACACGCGCCGATTTAGGCGATGAACTTGCTTATTGTGGCATGCAGGCGGGTAATTTACGGCTTGTTGCGACAGCAGAGCAAGAGGCGGCAGAACGCGAAGCCCTGA
>JAPPQG010000221.1:5853-7853 GCA_028816945.1 Alphaproteobacteria bacterium | reverse complement strand
ACTATCGAGTGCTGTCACAGCAGCAACTTGAATCGGTGTAAAAGCGCCATAATCTAAATAAGACTTTATCCGCGCTAACGCATTGATAAGCCTTTCATTGCCAACGGCAAACCCCATGCGCCAGCCCGGCATAGAAAAAGTTTTCGATAGAGAAGTAAATTCAACCGCAATATCTTTCGCCCCTTCTACTTGCAAAATAGAGGGCGGGCGGTTGGCAGGGTCAAAATAAATTTCTGCATAGGCTAAATCGGATAATAAAATAAGTTCGTGTTGCTTGGCATAGCGGACAATTTCTTTATAGAAATCAATGTCTTGTATTTCAGCCGTCGGGTTGCTTGGAAAATTAAGCACAAGCACTTTTGGCTTCGGCACAGATTGGCGCACATTGCGGTCAAGCAATTCAAAAAAAGGCTTATCCTGCCCAAGCGGTAAATGCCTTATGGTTGCACCAGAAATAATAAAGCCAAAAGCATGGAGTGGATAGGTCGGGTTCGGCACTAAAATAACATCGCCTGCCGCGCTAATCGCTTGTGCCATATTGGCAAAGCCCTCTTTTGAGCCAATGGTCGCGATAATTTCCGTATTGGGATTTAGTTTCACGCCAAAGCGGCGGTCATAATAACGCGCCTGCGCCCGCCTTAATCCCGCAATGCCGCGTGAAGCAGAATAGCGGTGGGTTTTGGGATTCGCCACCGTCTCGACCAATTTATCAATAATATGTTGTGGCGTCGGCAAATCGGGATTGCCCATGCCAAAATCGATAATATCGGCACCTTTTGCCCGCGCTTCTTGTTTGAACCGATTGACCTGTTCAAAAACATAGGGCGGCAAACGCTGGATAAGAGGAAATTCGTCTTGCATAGGGCGGATTATATACATAATTCGCGCTTTGTCATAAATTATTCCGTTCTTGCTCGCTATCTGTCTGCGTTGGTTTATCCTCTAACTTATCGGTTGGCTTATCCTCGAATTTATTTGTTGCCTTTCCCTCTAACCTATCGGTTGGCTCTCCCTCTAACACCCCCTCTAACTTTGCCTCTAATTTTCCTTCGGGCTTATCGCCTAATTCCTCAAAGACATGGGAAAGGTCAGGCTTGGGTGGGCGTTCAGGCACTTTTGAGACAGGCACATAATCATCGGCTTGCGGCAATTCATCAGCCGCTTTCTTATAATTCTTGCCATAGATAACAGCAGGCTTGCTCCATTCTGGCACTTTTGTGCATGCCGTTAAACTAACAACAGCACAACCACAGAGGAGCAAAATAGAGATAATATGTTGGCGCATGTTGCCTCACTTATGGATAAAGGGGTTGTTGCAACAGCCCGCTCGTTTCCTCAAAACCGCACATAAGATTCATATTTTGGATGGCCTGCCCGCTTGACCCTTTGACTAAATTATCGAGGGTGGCAATGAGAATGACCCGCCCCGATAAGCGGTCATCAAATGCACCTAGCAAACAGAAATTAGAGCCACGCACATGCCGTGTGGTTGGCACTTCATCTGCCGCGGCGACCCGAATAAAAGGCGCGTCAGCATAAAAATCCTGCCATATGGCACGGAGTTTCTGCGCATTCATATTGTCCGCAAGTTTAGCATAAACTGTTAGCAATTCGCCCCGATTGATTGGCACAAGGTGCGGGGTGAAATTGACTGTAACAGGCTTATTGGCGGCTTTGCTGAGTTCTTGTTCAATTTCAGGCGTATGGCGGTGCATGCCAATGCCATAAGGGCGCATGCTTTCAGCAATTTCGCAAAATAAATTATCTTCTTTTAGGCCGCGCCCTGCCCCGCTTACGCCCGATTTTGCGTCAATAATCAGTTCGTCGGGCGAAATACAGCTCGCCTTAATCAATGGCAAAAGCAAGGTTAAAGCCGCCGTTGGATAGCAGCCGGGACAGGCAACGAGCCGTGCCTTTTTAATTTCCTCTCGATAATGTTCGCTCAACCCATAAACAGTCTCTGCCAATAGGTCTTGCGCTTGGTGCGGACGGCCATAATA
>JAPPQG010000221.1:0-5382 GCA_028816945.1 Alphaproteobacteria bacterium | reverse complement strand
GTCTTATAATTCATAGCCGTATATTCGCATTCAGCCGCTACTTCATCGCCAACCCGTGCAACAGCCCGATATTTCCAAACATTTCCCTTTTTCTTTAATTGCTGTACTGCAATGCGTAATTGGTCGCCCGGCACAACAGGGCGGCGAAAACGGCATTTATCGAGTGCCATAAAATAGACAACTTGGTCGCCCACATTGACTTGCCGATTATGGGCAACTAAAACTGTGGCTGTCTGCGCCATAGATTCAATAATCAGCACACCCGGCATAACAGGCCAATTTGGGAAATGCCCCTGCACCCAAGATTCAGTCGCTGTTACATTCTTAATGCCAACAGCACTTTGTTCGCCCACCATATCCTCAATTCTATCAATCATTAAAAATGGATAACGGTGTGGGAGATATTTGAGAATTTCACGAATCTCCAACGATGTAAGCGATTTCGTTTTATCTATTTGTTCAGTCATGCTTTATTCTCATTATTCGAAAAGGCAAAGCAAAGCTTATTAGCTGCTAGCATAGGCTAGCGTTTAGAGAATTGGAAACTGCGGCGGGCTTTGGCGCGCCCATATTTTTTCCGTTCAACAATACGGCTATCGCGTGTCAAAAAGCCGCCCGCTTTCAAAACAGAGCGCAATTCTGGTTCATAATATGTCAAGGCTTTGGAAATGCCATGCCGTATCGCCCCCGCCTGCCCCGATAGACCGCCGCCTTTAACATTGGCGATAATATCATAGGAGTCGCCTCTATCGGCTGCTACGAGTGATTGGCGCAAAATCATGCGCAAGACAGGGCGGGCAAAGAAAATCTTTTCATCGCGGCCATTAACTGTAATTTTGCCCGAGCCACGTTTTATCCAAACGCGGGCGGTGGCATTTTTGCGCTTACCTGTCGCATAGGCACGGCCAAGCGTATCAATTTGCGGGTCTGGTAGAATAATGGGTTGCGGTTCTTCTGCCTCTATATCGGCTGACATAGGCTGCATATTATCTGTGTCTGTTTTTGCATCTGGCGTTATATCTGCCTTTGCATCTGTTTTTATATCCGCCTTTGCGTCTGGTTTTGCGTCTGCTTTTATATCTTTATCTGTCGCTTGTTTATCATCAGCAGGCGTGGCGTCAGCTGTGTCTGTCGCTTTATTGATAGCTTTATCAAGGTTTTCTAATGTGATTTTTTCGCTCATATTAAACTCTTATATTTTTTGCATTAAGTGCCGCAACATCAAGTTTTTCAGGGTTCTGTGCTTCATGGGGGTGGTTTGGCCCTGCATAGACCCTTAAATTCGCAAACTGCTTATTGGCAAGTGCGCCGCGTGGGAGCATGCGCTTGACAGCAAGTTGCAAAACGCGTTCAGGCTGTTTGCCTGCAAGCATAGCAGCGGGGGTTGTCGATTTAATGCCCCCCGGATAGCCTGTATGGCGGTAATATGTTTTATTGTCTGTTTTTTTACCGCTAAATTTAATTTTATCAGCATTGACGACAATCACATTATCCCCACAATCCATATGTGGCGTGAAAGTCGGCAAATGCTTGCCGCGCAAATGGCGCGCAATAATGGCCGCAAGACGGCCAACAACGAGATTCTCAGCGTCAATCAGAATCCACTTTTTCTTAATATCCGCAGCTTTTGCAGAATATGTTTTCATCTCAATTATCCAAATAGTGCGCCCGTTTGTTCGCCCCAAATTCAACCCATTATTTAGGCCCAATATAATGGGTATTGGGTTGCTAGGGCTGTTAAGGGTTGTAACGCCACACCCTCTATCTGTCAAGTGTCAAAACACAATAAAGCGCGGGCATATCAATAAATCACTCTATATTGCAGGCAATCCGCAAGCGATAAAGATGATATATGGCTATTGTTAAGACAAGGAGCGCCCCGAATTGGTGCAAAACAGCCAAGATAAGCGGCACCGCCCCCATCACTGTGGCAATGCCGAGTATGGCCTGCGCCCCCATCACTGTGGCAATGCCGAGTATGGCCTGTCCGCAAATTGCCAAAGCAAGCCAAGCGGCCGAATTTGACGCAACATTTGACTCAGCAGGGGCAGAGCGGGCAGAAGTAGAGCGCGTTTGTTGCCAATAATGCCAAATCGCTAAGCCAAATAATAGATAGGCGATGATGCGGTGCTGCCATTGCACAGTTAAGATATTTTCAAAAAAATTGACAATCAAAGGGGACATAGCAAACAGACCAGACGGGATGAATTGCCCATCCATAAACGGCCAATCCGTGTAAGTTTTGCCTGCTTCTAACCCTGCCACCAAAGCCCCCGCTAGACATTGCAGAAAAATCAAGCCAAGCAAAACAAATGCAAAATAGAATTGATGGGCGGGGAGTTTATCGCCCTGCTTTTTATCTTTATGCCATAATCGCAAAGCAAGCCATAGGCTCATGCCAAAAATAATGAGTGCCAAGCCTAAATGCACAGCAAGGCGATATTGGCTAACATTTATGCGGTCGGCCTCTAACCCGCTTTGCACCATATACCAACCGATAAAACCTTGCAGGCCGCCAAGCGCAAATAGAACGCAAAGCGGCGCAATAAAGCGGGCGGGAATATGTTTGCGCCACAAAAACCACAAAAAAGGCACAAGAAAAATAAGCCCAATCGCACGGCCCATGAGACGATGCGCCCATTCCCACCAATAGATAATTTTGAATTCAGCTAAACTCATATCGCTATTGACGAGCCGATATTCAGCTATTGTTTGGTATTTTTGAAAGGCAATTTCCCAATCAGCAAGTGAGAGCGGTGGGATAATGCCAATCACGGGTTGCCATTCGGTTATCGATAGGCCAGCCCCCATAAGCCGTGTTAGCCCGCCCAATAGCACAAGCCCCGCCACACAGCCCGCAACAATAAATAGCCAAAGGGCGACAGCACGGTGCGAATAAAGGGCGGCGTGTGGGGTGGCTATATTCGACATTATATTTGGCAATTATCTTCGATAATTATATTCGGCATTATATTCGGCATTATATTCGGCATTATATTCGACGGCGGGCAAAGCGCAAAATAACCCATAACAGCGTCAAACTATTGGCAAGCAATAATATAGGCGCAAGCGTGCCGTCCATATCATAAACAGGCAAAAATGGTTTTACACTTGCAAGCAGAAAAATCGGCACCGCCCATAAAGCAGCAATTAGGCGGTCGCTTTCGACGGTAAAAATAATCGCTGCCGCACAGCCCGCGCCCAATAAAACATCAACAGAAGTTGCAAGCCCCCAAACCTGCCCGAAGACAGACTCAAAACTTGTATAAATAATATCAATGCCAAACCAGCCGCCTATCGCTGTGCCTAGCAGAACAAAAATAATCGCTACATATTTCATCTCTTGCCCTTTCATTTATCATTCAGTCATTTATTTACATTTTAACTATGGTTGGGATAAAGTTCGGCCATGCTCATAGAGCGTCCTGTATTCATAACAATGCGGGCATGTTTGCGCTGTAATTGGCGCGGTTCAGCCACACCGCAACTATGGGCGATAATGCCAATTTCCTTGTGCATATTGCGGGCATAATGGGCGACCCGTACTGCCTTTTTTTCTGGCACAAGCCCATATTGCAGTTTTTTATTATGGGTCGTAATGCCTGTCGGGCATGTGTTTTTATTGCATTGTAGGGCTTGGATACAGCCAAGCGCAAACATAAAGCCGCGCGCCGAATTGACAAAATCCGCCCCCGCACACAAAGCCCAAGCCACTTCGGACGGATTGATAAGTTTGCCACTCGCACACACACGCACCCGCGCCCGCAAATCATATTCAATCAGCTTATCGACAACCAATGGCAAACTTTCCCGCAAGGGCATGCCCATGCAATCAATTAAACTCATAGGGGCCGCACCCGTGCCACCATCCGCACTATCGATAGTAATAAAATCAGGCGCCGACGCCGCCCCACGCGCCCGAATGGCGGCGCATAATTCATCCATAAATTCAATATCGCCGATAACAGCCTTAAAGCCTATTGGCTTGCCCGTCACATCGCGCACATGGGCAATCATATCGAGCAAATCCTCATAGGTTTCAATTTCAGGGTGGCGGTTGGGGCTAATCGCATCTTGGCCGGGATTAAGGCCACGAATGGCGGCTATTTCAGGCGTTACTTTTACAGCCGGCAATATGCCGCCTTTGCCGGGCTTTGCGCCTTGACTGAGTTTAATTTCAAACATTTTTACCTGTTCATGGGCAGAAATTTGCCGCAATTTATCATCATCAAACCCGCCCTCAGTTTTGCGGACGCCAAATTTTCCTGTGCCAATTTGAAAAACAATATCCGCCCCCCCTTCAAGGTGATAAGGCGATAATCCCCCCTCGCCCGTATTCATCAATATCCCCGCCTCTTTTGCCCCCTGTGATAAGGCGCGCACAGCAGGAATTTCCTGTGGCAATTTGAAAAACAATATCCGCCCCCCCTTCAAGGTGATAAGGCGATAGCCCGCCCTCGCCCGTATTCATCCATATGCCCGCCTCTTTTGCCCCCTGTGATAAGGCACGCACGGCGGGAATCGATATTGCGCCAAAACTCATGCCCGATATATTGAAAAGCGATTTTGTGCGATAAGGGTGCGGGCAGTCAGGGCCAATGGTAATTTCTGCTGGCTCCATCGCATCGTCTTCGAGTTTGGGAAAAGGGTAATTGGCAAAATAGACTGTACCCGTAGGGCGCAAATCACGCGTTGAACCAAAAGGCACAGTACTATCTAAATCTTTTGCGGCGCGATAGACCCAACTGCGTTCAGCACGGTTAAAGGGCATTTCCTCTCGGTCGAGGGCGAAAAAATATTGGCGGAAAAATTCCCCCCAATACTCAAACATATAACGCCCGCGCGCCAAAACAGGATAATTGCGCCGCAAAGTGCTACGCGTCTGAAAACGGTCAATAAAATAAAGCACAGCTAAAAAAGCAACAAACGCACCAACACAAAAAATAAATAAATAGGCAAGCCCTTTGATAAGCAGAAAAATAAAATCTGGCACTTGCTCCATTGTTATATCAGTCATAAATTCCATTCGTCACACTCCATCAGCACACACTATTTGCCACATGCTATTTGCCACACCATTCGACAACATTATTCGGTAACACTATTTGCCATAAATGGAGCAAGTGCCAGATTTTATTTTTCTGCTTATCAAAGCACTTGCTCCATTGTCATATCGGTCATAAATTCCATTCGTCACACTCCTTGTCACACGCTATTCGCTGTGCCTTGTGGCTAGCAATTATAGCATAATATGGTCGGAGCGGCGGGATTTGAACCCACGACCCCTTGTCCCCCAGACAAGTGCGCTACCAGACTGCGCTACGCTCCGATTACATATTCGCTTTGCTATGAGTTTATATGGTTTCTAGCCATATTACATTA
>JAPPQG010000062.1 GCA_028816945.1 Alphaproteobacteria bacterium | reverse complement strand
GCCTATTCGTCTTCCAATGGTTCAATGAGGCCTTGATTTTCAAGCTCTTCTAAATATTTTTCCATTGTAATCATGCCAGATTGAGATCCTGTTTGCATGGCTGTGTTAATTTGCACAATTTTATTCTCCCTTATTAAATTGCGTATGGCAGGCACGCATACCATGACTTCAAATGCGCCAATGCGTCCGCCTCCTTTGCGTTTGAGTAATTGCTGAGTCATAACAAGTTGCAAGGATTGCGATAATTGCGAACGCGCTTGGGATTGTTCGCTAGCGGGGAAAACATCAATAATGCGATTAATGGTTTCTGGCGCGCCCGATGTATGTAATGTGCCGAAAACCAAATGCCCCGTTTCAGCCGCCGTCAATGCCATAGAAATAGTCTCATAATCGCGCAACTCACCAAGCAAAATAATATCTGGGTCTTGTCGCAAGGCACTTTTGAGGGCAGTTGCAAAACTTTTTGTATCGCGCCCAACTTCGCGTTGCGAAATAATGCTACGAATAGGCTGATGGACGAACTCAATCGGGTCTTCAATAGTGATAATGTTTTCACTGCGCTCACGGTTTATTTTATTCACCATAGCTGCCAAAGAAGTAGATTTGCCCGAAGCCGTTTGCCCTGTTACAAGCACAAGTCCTGCCTTTTTGGATAAAACCTCATGGACGGCGGCAGGCAGGCCTAATTGATTAATATTTGGGATTTCTGAGACAATTGTGCGCAACACCATCGCCCAGCCGCGCATGGTGCGATAGCCATTTACGCGGAACCGTTGCTGTTTTACCACAATCGCAAAATCAACATCACATGTTTGACAAAATATATTATAGGCTTTTTCCCCTAATTCCTTGCGGAATAAATCATCTAACATGTCATGGGTAATTTCATATTTTGGGAAAATTTTTATATCCCCATTGATACGCAACGCCACAGCTTTGCCGGCGTGCAAATGAAAGTCAGAAATACGGTATTTTTTTGGGAATTGTTCTAAATATTCATAAATGGGATTTTCGGACATAAACGCAACGCCATATTAAATCTACAAAATGCCAAAAAATTGTGATATTGGATACATTGTAATAAGGCCAAGATTATACTATAAAATTATAGTTTGTTGGAGTTGATTGTGCAAAATTTTGTTGAGTTTTGGTTATTATTTTTCTGGGTTGTATTGACGGGGACATGTTTGGGCAGTTTTGTCAATGCGGCGGCTTTGCGCTATGTCGCTGGGCAAAATTGGATCTCTGAACCTTCTACTTGTTTTGCCTGTCATGTGCGGCTTAGTTTTTGGCAAAATTTACCGCTTTATGGTTGGTTGCGCCATGCGGGCTATAGTGCGTGTTGCAAGCAGCCAATTCCCCCGCGCTATTTGTTAATAGAGATTTTTGTTGGCCTGCTTGCCGCGCTTGTCTTTTTGCAACTTGGTTGGCAGCAAAGTTTGGCGTTTATGCCTTTTTTTGTGATTAACTGTGTGATATTTCTCACAGATTTTGACGATTTCATTATTCCCGATTGGGCTTCTTTGGGTGGGCTAGGCTTGGGCTTATTATTGGCATTTGTTAATGCGCCCGGCCTGCCGCCCATAGAATTTGCTCTTTTGGGGGCGGGGGGTGGTTTTGCGCTCCTTTATGGTGTGAATTTTTTATATCGTCTATGGCGTCGCCATGACGGGCTAGGCTTTGGTGATGTCAAACTCATTGCTATGCTTGGCGCATGGCTTGGGCCTGTTGCTTTATTGCCGATTTTATTTTTAGCCGCCTTTGCGGGCGCGCTTGTCGGGCTTGCGCTGATTGCCTATCCTTATGTCTCTAAACACAATATCTCTAAACCCATGCCACAGGATAAAGCGCATTTGCCCTTTGGTTGCTTTTTGGTTACAGCGGCGTTTTTATGGGTCTTATGTCCGCCCTTGCGTCATATTGTTTTAATGCTTGTGCCGTGAGTTTGGGGCTTTTATAGTTACAAAAATCGCTATATTATATTATGATATACTAAATAATATGATGAATAATATGATGAATATAGATGAGAGATAGGATTGAGGTGCGCATGACTGAACCAGATAAAATTGAGGCAAGATCAACACAAGATATTAAAAACACGATTCAAACCCTGCTTGATGAAGCCGAGCGTGTGGCGCGTGTAAGCAGCCGCCAGCAGGCTAATAATTTCGGCCAACCATCAAATGAAGAGGCCGCGCATGATTTACCAGAAGAGACGATAAAAAAATATTTAGACGGTTTGGATGTGCTTATTTCCGAAGAGGCAACGCTTGCTTTAAGGGCAGAATTTATCCGTTTTTCTAGCATTTTTGATACAGACCAAACGCGCGACACAATTCGCGAAGCGGTGACAGAAGTAACAAAACCCCTTATCCAAGCATGGGTTGATAAACATATGCCAGAAATTGCTAGAAATGTTGTGAGCGAAGCCATTAGCAAAATTGCCGATGCTGGCCATCTCAAATAGTTAAACGGGTTTGGTGTTGCGTCAGTGTAGAACAATCAAACAATTTTACCCCCTAGCAAGGTTTTTATGGCTTGCGGGTTTCGTTTTCATTGTTGGTTGTGGCGTTGATAACCAACGCGATATTAGTTTGGCGGGTGCAAAAAAACTTTTCCAAAAACGCCTTATTGCGAAACAAGTAAGCAATGAAGAAACCCGCGCGCAAGCCTTAAAGGCAGATAAAATAGCAAAATTATATTTGCCAAAACGGCGGCGCACATTGCAAATCCGCTTGCCTGCGGGTCAAGATATTGAAGCAGAGACGGCTAGCATGTTGTTAGAGGCGGAAATGGCCGCCCCTTCTAATAATGCAAATATTAGCCCAACCAAACTCAATAATGCGCGCAAAGCGTTGCAAATGGCACAATTTCGCCTCGACAAAAAAAGGCGAAGCCTGCTCCACAAACAACAAGATTTAGCCAATTTTAACAAAGAAATAGAAGCCAATCGCAAATTAGAGGAGCAAGCCTATCGTTTTGAAATTGAAAAAATCCTCCTCAATGCGCTCGGTGAATTAGAAACCAATATCACCACCTTAAAGGGTAAAACACTTATCGGTAATGATGATAAATATGCGGATAGGCTTGTTTATTTTGGCCGCAATCCGCTTGCAAAGGCGGATGAATTTGTCGATTTGCGGGAGAGTTTTTTCTTTATCGGTAATGATATCGCCACGGGCATATCGCTTGGCCGCTCGCTTGCGCGCAGTGCAGAATTAAAATCGACCATTAAAGAGCAGAAAATGAGTGTTAATTTTGCCGGCATTATTTTGCCTGTTGCCTTGCGCTCATTGGCGCAAAGTATTGACTTGCCTATTTTGCTTTCTAAAAATGTACAAAATTCCGAAGAACAGGTTTTTTTGGAAGTCCAAAGTGTCGATGCGCTAGATATTTTAGACGCGATTATCGATAATCACGATATTGCCCTTGCTTATGATAAGGAAATGGGGATTGCCCGCTTTTATACAATTGATGAATTTTCAGCCAATTTAGAACAAGCCCTTGATGCAGCAAAAAACCATAATGAACTTGCCAAACTTTACCAAGAACTTGCAATGGCTGAATATCACCGTGCCAAACTTTATGAATTTTATGAAAAAAAATTCAACAGTGAAAATGGCGATATGCAGAGCATTGATACCATTCCCATTATGGATGAAAAATTAGGCACAGTCGCGCCAAAATCTATGATTGCCATTAAAGATGCGTCTTTTGCCCACCAACGCGTGGTGAATGAAAAACGCAAAATTGTTTTAGAAGAAAAAAGAGTTTTAGAAAATGAAATTTATAATGTAAAGCATTGTTTAATGATTTTAGAGGGCAGGGTTGCGCAAGCAAGCGCGCATTTAGATAATTTGTTACAAACGAACACACCTATGATAAAGGCACAAGCCAACACAGATATAGCGCAAGGGGAGATAATGGAAGGCGATATAGCACAAGGGGATAGAGCGCAAGATGAAACCGCTTTGCGTGATATGGATAATAAAGCAGCTGAAATGGCAGGTGGCGATAAATCATCTAAAACGCCCAACGCCTCTGACAAAATGACAGAAAAACCCATGATAGAGCAGATTGCGGCAAATGAGATTGAGCCGTCTGACCCTTTCTTTGCGCCTATGATTGTGCAGGATAGTTTGCAAAAAACCTCACAGCCTGTTTATACGGATAGGTTCAAAATTTTCTACCAAAAGCCAGAATATGTGAAAGAGGCTTTGTTGAGTTTTTTTGAAAATCTTTATATGGATATTGTGCCGATTGTCGAGACGGCTGAAAGTGCAGAAATAGACTCTGTTGAAAATATATTAGCAAATGACAATATAATTGCCGAACAGGTGCAAGCCCCAAGAAATAGCCAAAAGGCAAGCACACAGAGGGATAAAAAAACAAATGAGGGGGCAGATGAAAGGGCAAGGGCAGGGGCAGGCACAGGCACAGAAAAAAGCGCAGAAAAAAAGGAAGGGGCAAATGGGCGGGCAGGTGAAGCACAGACACGACAAGCCAACCAAACAAATAGCCCGCTCGAGCCTAGTGCTAAACAGACAATGGCATTTTTAACAGATGCTGATTTCCGCCCGCTTAAAAAAATAATCCATGATGATACATCCCTCGTTGTAACAGGTTTGAAATCGGATAATGACCTTGCCGAACAAATTATTGAAGAATTAGATATTCCACAAAAACAGGTTTTAGTGGAAGTCTTTATGGTTAATGTCACCCGTAATTGGCAACGCAAATTAGAAGTGAGTATAAGCACATTGGCTGATTATTTGCCAAAAGGGATAGATATTGGATTTGCGACAAATGTTGTGCGCAAAATGCTTGATAATAAAATCACCGTCACAAGCCCAACCCAAAGAGCGCGGGGCGGCCAGCCGGCTAATAAGAATTCAGTTGGCAGTTTGCGTTCAGTGATTGACTTTATGGAAAGCAATAGTATAGGCCGTGCCATTTCTAGCCCGACAATTTTAGCCAAAGATGGCGAAGAGGCAAGTATTAGCAGGACAACCACCCGCTATCGGGAAAGGCGCAGCACGGTCAATACGCCCCTCAATGAGACACAAACCACCACGACAGAAGTCGATGATTTGGAGGAAATAAAAGTAACATTAGAATTAAAAGTGACACCAACTATCTATAAACTCAATGACCATGTAGAATTAGATATTGCTTTTACAGATGAAAATTTTTTAGGCGATTCAGTGACCAGCCCAAAACTTGCTAATTCTATTACAACAACTTTGAATGCCGCGCCGGGCGATATTATTGTGCTTGCGGGTCTGTATAAAGAGACAAATAAAAAAGACCGCACCTCCTTACCCGGCCTATCATCTGTGCCTGTACTTGGCACTTTATTAGGTGGCACGGCGGACGACCAGCTTTTGTCAGATGAAATGGTTATTTTCCTTGCCCCAACAGTTATCACCCCGCGCACAGGTCTTGCACCTGCTAATGCCGTGCAATAATCGCATAAGCTTAATGTAATCAATGCCCTGCAAGCCGTCCCGCCCTTTTGCCCCTCAATCTGAAACAGGCATATCACTTGTGGAAATGATGATTGCCCTTACTTTAATGTCACTTGCTGTCATTGGCACAGTCGGCTTAATGGCGGCTAATAATGCTTTATTTAGCCAAAATACCATAGAGCGTAAATTGATGTTGGTCGCCCAAAGCATGCTTGATGATATAGGCATGCGTTATGCGTCTGGGCAAAATTATACCGCATTAGCAGGTTTGACTGCGGCAAATTGGGCGGAATTGCTTGTCGATAATGGTTTGCAATTACAAGATGCGGCCTTAACCATTACCGATATAAGCGGTTTTTCCGATTATCGGATTTTATCTGCCCCTGAGGCAGGCCGTCTTCATATTGTAGGCGGGACGGGATTGCCAAATGCAGGCGATATATTTTTGCTTGCGGGGCAAGATATTCATTGTGTCGTGCAAAATGCAGTAGATGAAGGGGCTTATAAACGCATTGACTATGGCACGACTTGTCCTTTGCATGCATTGGCGACAAATGGGGCAGGGCTAAGCTTTGCTGAAATGAGAGTAAGCCTTACTTTGACAGACACGAATGGGACGACTATTACACAGGCGCGCAATTTATTTACAAATTGGTAAATCAAAACCCTTTATTAAAACCATGCCTTAAAATCCCTCTATGCGTTGCAGAATAAAACTTTGTGTTGCAAGGTCAAATTGCCATATGCCATGTGTTACGCGGGCTATGCCGTCGCGCAAAGCACAGCCATATATTGCAAATTGGCGCGGTAGGCTTGTGCCTGAAATATCACGGATAAAATAACGGCTACGGATACCGTCTTGTTGGCGCGGCAGGCTGGCACGAAAACTATCGGCATTATTTGTTGCAAAAGCACTGCGCCCGCGCAAACAAGCGGCACGGTCGGCGGCCATTTGCGCATCTGTTGCCCCATTATTGAGAACATAATTTGCCTCATCAAGGGCCAAATAGGCCGCCTGCTCTTTCAGGCGCACGAGGCCAATTTGCAAAGATTGATGGGCTTGGAGGAAATTTTGCGCCTGTATCAAAGCATTAAATTGCTGCTGGCCGTGCCTTATAATGAGATTGCCGATACTGGTTAGGCTAAATGTGATAAGCAGAATAAAGCCGAGCATAAGATAAATCGCAAAGCCCTGCTCTTGCTTATTAGCTATTCGCCTATTATGGCTCATTTTGTTTTGATATAGAGTCTTATTCATTAATTTAGCCCAATCAGTGCATAGAGGCTTAACAAATAACGCCTTGTCAATTCCACCGCCTCATCTGTGCCGGGGATTATTTGGCGCAATTTCAATTTGACATCTAACATAGCACTTGGCGGGGTGGGGGGTATTGTGCTTGCCATACGAAATTCAATGGCTGAAAAAACATTATCTGTCAAAACTTCCCAATTTTCTTGTGTATCAACAACACAATTTGTCCTGCTTATGCGTTGTTGCAAACTGCCTATATGTTGGACGAAAATATTTTCTGGGCGGGGGGAGAGTCTGAATTCCGTTAATATAAGTTGTCCTGCGGGATTTTCCCCACAAAATTGAATATGGTCGATGGCTGGTATGCGGACGGCTTGGCTGCGTGTTATGGCGGGCTGGCCTGCCCTATAATAGCCTGCACGCTGGGCGGCAATATGCAAGAAATGGTGCGCTTGTTCTGTCATATCTGTCAAATGGGCGGCCAAACGCAAGCGCTCACTTTGTGCGTTCATATTATTCATAAGCGCATAAAGGGCAACGCTTATCACCCCCAATAGGGCAATCATGGTGAGCAATTCAATCAGCCCAAAACCATGTTTGAAAGAAAGCCTAGCTGTAAAAACCCTATCAAAAAACATCACAAAACGCATCATCATTACATTAAACGCATATCACCTATCGCTTTGATTTTTTAGCAAATTCGCGGCTTTTTAGCAAATAAATTTCAGTTGCAATCAAGCCCGCATCGTGCAATTCCCGCAAGGCTAATAATTTGCGTTCAATCTCTATCAGCTCATCGCGATTGGCAGACAAGTCGTTTATATCATGCGTTGGTGTAGTTTTTGTTTTTTCGTCATTCCCGCGCCTCTTACGGCCTAAAAATTTGACAATTTTATCAGGTCTATTTTGCGCTGTTTTTGTTTTAACTGCCATATCTTCCCTATTGTTTATGTCTTCTATATCATGTGTTTGCATATCATCTGCTTCCCCCTGTCGTGGAATACGCAATTCATCGATTAAGTCGCTATCATCATCGCGCCCTGCCATGTGTTCTGTTGCCGATAGGGGCGCGGTGGAATCTATATCTGCTTTATCTTGTGTTATGTTTTCTGCTTGCTGCTGTTTGCGGTCTTCCTCATTGAGTGACGCCATAACT
>JAPPQG010000096.1 GCA_028816945.1 Alphaproteobacteria bacterium | reverse complement strand
TTTATGCCGTCTTGTGTTGCGGTGGCAAAATGCACGAGGCCGACTGCTTTATCTTTTGTGCCACCGCTTGGCCCGGCAATGCCTGATATGGCAATGGCTAAATCGGCACCACTGCGCGCCATTGCGCCTTCTGCCATCGCGCAAACAGTCGCTTGGCTGACCGCGCCTTGCGTTTCTAAAACTGCATTCGGCACGCCTAATTCTTGGTGCTTGGCCTTATTGGAATAGGTAATATAGCACCGCTCAATGACGGCTGACGCCCCGGGGATTTCTGTTAATAATGCCGCAACCAGCCCGCCTGTGCATGATTCAGCGGTGGCAATATGCCAGCCGCGCTTTTGACATTGGGCGAGTAAAGCGGTTGTTTTATCAATGAGTTCGGCACTAAACATAATTGCCTATTAAGCTGATGAAATTTTTTACCATATGGATAATTGCAATATCCACAGCACGCCACCTGCAAATATAGCCGCGACAACATCATCAAGCATCACGCCCCATGCGCCGCCGGCTTTGCGTTCAACCAGCGATATAGGCCATGGTTTGATAATGTCAAACACACGAAATAGGGCAAAGCAGGCGATTGCTGATAAAATAAAGGACATTGAAGGCACAGCAAGTATTGGTGGGATGAAAGCAAGGGTGAGCCACATGCCAACCACTTCATCGACAACAATTTCTTGTGGGTCTTGTGACTTGTGT
This sequence comes from Alphaproteobacteria bacterium, assembly GCA_028816945.1. Lineage (GTDB taxonomy): Bacteria > Pseudomonadota > Alphaproteobacteria > RS24 > RS24 > JAPPQG01. The sequence goes on along the minus strand of JAPPQG010000096.1, from coordinate 2,006 downwards.
GCGGTTTGTATATTTTCATCATTGGCGGGTGCTTGTGTAAGCCAAATATGACTCGCCCATAGACCACAAAGGAATAAAACAATCGTAAAAAAGAGAAGTATAAATAAATTATATTTTAAGAGTATAAATAGGCCAAGCGGTAGGGCAAAAAGACTTGCTAATGTGCCGGGGGCTTGTTGCCAAAAACCTATGCCGAAAAAACTTGCCACTAATATGACAGGCGGGGAAAGATTCGAAGTAGCAAGCACCCGCGCTGGCGCATTGTCAGCTGTTGCTATGGTTTTATCACTTTGTGTATCCATTTGCTATCCTATTTTACACTTTCCTAATTTAACTTTCCGAATTTACATTTTCCTACTTATACTTTCCTACTTTATACTTTCCTACCTACTTTATACTTTACCTGTTTTACATTTTTTTATTTTTATACTTTTTGACTTGCATCAGTACGCAATAATTCAATTGTTGCGACCGCTTGTGCGGCAATGCCTTCCTTGCGACCAATAAAGCCTAACCCCTCAGTCGTTGTGGCTTTGACACTCACGCGATTGAGGTCAATTCCAAGAATATCAGCAATACGCGCCCGCATGGCAGTGCGGTGCGGTGAAAGTTTGGGGGTTTCACAGATAAATGTCAAATCAATATGTGTAATGCGAGCCTTTTTTATTGCCATTTGGGCGGCGGCAAAACTAAGAAAATCGGCAGAGTTGCGGTCTTTATGCGCCATATCAGAGGGCGGGAAATGTTGCCCAATATCACCCTCAGCGAGTGCGCCCAAAAGCGCATCTGTGAGGGCATGCAGGCCGACATCGGCATCGGAATGCCCTTGTAGGCCATGCGTGTGCGGGATTTTCACGCCTGCTAATATCACATGCTGCTCTGTTGGCTGCGGTGGTGCAAAGCCATGCACATCAAAGCCAAAGCCAATGCGAGTCTCAAACGCTAGGGGTGGGTGGTCTTGCGCCTGTTGCGCCTGATAGGCGGTTTGTTGCGCATGGATAAAGTCTTGCTCTGTCGTCAATTTGACATTTTGCCTATCCCCTTCGGTTAGCATAACTGCAAGCCCTGCGGCTTCGGCTATCGCGGCATCATCGGTTAAATTGCTATTTGTCATGTCTGCCTGTTTATGGCCTTTCTCATAATTTTTTTCATAAGCTTTTTTATAAGCTTTTTCATAAGCTTGTCTAATTTTATCATAATGAAAACCTTGCGGGGTTTGCGCTTGTATCAGTTGCTGGCGCGGCAAAGTGGCGGTAATTTTGCCATCGGCAAATTGTTTCACCGTATCAATGACAGCCACACCCGGCACAACGGCCTCTGCTTTATCAAGCGCGGCAATCACAGCCGAAATTGTGCTTTCCTGTACATAAGGGCGGACTGCATCATGGATGAGGACATAGGCAGGCTCGACGTCTAGTGTAGCAAGCGCGGCTAGGCCGCGTTGCACGGATTCCTGCCTGCTTGCGCCCCCAAAAACAGGGGGCAGGCAATGGGGAATATTGTCAGCCGCTTGCTCGTATAAATGCGTATCATCGGGGTGAATGACAGTTTGCACGGCCATAATTTGTGGGTGCATAGCAAATTGGTGTAATGTTTGGCGTAACACCATTTCCATGCCGTTTTGCGTAGCGATTTTGCGATATTGTTTTGGCACGGCACAGCCACTTGCACGCGTGCTAGCATTATCGGCTTTGTTGGCACGAGTGCCTTTGGTACGAGTACCTTTGGTACGAGTACCTGCCCGCACGCCACGCCCTGCCGCGACAATCAAGGCAACAGCCTGTTTATTCTGCACCTTTTGCTTATTTTGTAGCTTATCTAGCGGCTTATCCATTATGTCTGGTTTCGTCTGCATGGGCTTATTTTAATTTGAATCACTCTAAATAGCGATATTTTTTTGCAATTTTGCTCGTTTTGCTTGCATTTTCTGCTATTATGCCTATCTTGCTTAAAACCTGCTTAAAATTTGTGCAAATATGATATTTGCCTAATATGTAGTGATACTT
>JAPPQG010000087.1 GCA_028816945.1 Alphaproteobacteria bacterium | reverse complement strand
ACAATTTGTCACCTGTTGATTCAGGTATTTCATCATCTGTTGGCATGTCATCATCGGCAAGCCTGTCATCATCTGCTAACATGTCATCACCTGCTAGCAGGTTATCATCGGCTTGATTTGCTAATGGCAAAGTAAGTGTAAAGCAAGCCCCTTTGGCTTTTTCATGCGCGCCGGCCCAAAGGTCGCCTCCTTGCGCGCGGGCAATTTGGCGTGAAATAGACAGGCCAAGCCCCGAATGTTTTGTCTCGCGCCCATCAGTATAAAATCGCTCAAAGACGCGTTCATATAAATCTGCCGCTATGCCCGGCCCATCATCCATAAATTGCAACTGTGCCATATCATCAACCACAGTTAGCCTAATTTGAATACGCCCTCTTGTTGGTGAAAAAGATAAAGCATTATCCAATAAATTGCGCACAATTTGCGCGATACGTTCTTTTTGCCCGCGCACAATTAAACTTGTCGGCATAGAAAAAGCAAGTTGCACTTGTTTTGGTGAAGCCTCACACACAAGCGGGGCAAGCCCCTGCAAAAGGGTGACAATATCAAAAAAGCCAGACGGCGTGCGCCCAAGTGCTGCATCCAGCCGTGAGGCTTCTGAAATATCACTAATCAAACGGTTAAGCCTTTGTGTGTCAGCAATTAAAATCTCTGTTAATTGTTTTCGCTCTTTTGGGTCTTGTGTGCGTTCAAGTGATTGTAAAGCACTATCTAATGAAGTAATTGGGTTTTTTAATTCATGCGCTACATCGGCAGCAAAATGTTCGATAGCATCTAGGCGCGCTGTTAATTGTTTAAGCATGTCGCGCAAAGCAAGCGATAAATCCCCTATTTCATCACGGCGGGCAGAAAAATCAGGGATTGTATCAACCGGCGGCAAAGCGCCCCCATCGCTACGATAAGCCCGCACCGCATCAGCCAACCGTTGCACGGGCAAAGTGATTGTGCCTGCCAAAAGGGCAGATAAAAAGACAGTTATGCCTAGTATGACTAAAAAGAGTTTGATTGTTGTTGCCCGCGCCTCACCCACCAATGCGTCAATCGCGCCGGGCGGGCTTGTCAGCAAAAGCACGCCTATAATGGCGCGATAATGTTGCACAGGTACAGCTATGGTTAATATATCGCGCCCTTGTCTGTCGCGCCGCTCAAAGCCAGCAACCGAGCCGCTCATCGCAAGCCGCACTTCTTCTAAATCTAGCCCATTATCTGTTTGTATTAAAAGCGGAACTGTGCGCCTAGACAAATAGGCGCGCGCTTTTTCCCAAAATTTTAGCCACCAAGCAGATTCAGGCGCGGGCATTTTATCAGGCGGCGGGAGTTCAAACCTCTGCACGCGCAAAGCAGGCGTTAAATTTTCACTATCAATTTGCAATTTGCCATCGCGGCCATAAAAGCGGGCGCGATTATGGGTTGGCGCGATAATCCGCCTTAACATTTTCGCCGCTTCATCTCTATCGATCATGGGCATCATAAGCTTGCCGTCAATATCGGGGGAAATTGTTTGCAAATTATTTTCAGCAGGCGCATTAAGGGATAGAGGCGCGGCTTCTAACCCGCCCAAAGCTTCGGCCATAATTTGGGCTTGCGCATTGAGGGTTTGGCGATAAGCAGAAGTGAGACTATCGCGCGTTTGGCCGAGCCATAATAGGCCGCTTAAAAAGCCTAGCAGACCAAGCGTGTTAATCATAATAAGCCGTGTAAGCAGCCTTTTGCGGCGGGGTGTTTTTCCTATCACGAATCCTTATACCTATAACCGACACCATAAAGGGTTTCAATGGCAGTAAAATTATTATCTACTTGCCGAAATTTTTTGCGTAGGCGTTTAATATGGCTATCTATGGTGCGGTCATCAATATAAGATTGCGCATCATAAGCCGCATCCATTAACGCATCACGGCTTTTGACAAAACCGGGGCGAAGAGCAAGGGCCTCAACAATAATAAATTCCGTCACAGTTAAATTGACAGGCCGCCCGTCCCATAAGCATTCATGCCGCTCTTTATCAAGTTTAAGCCGCCCGCGCTCGATGATTGCTGTTTCATTTTCTTTTTCAGCAGAGATTGTTTGCGTAGCCGCCTGCTCGGCGGGCTTTTGGCGGGCTTTGGCGCGCCGTAAAACAGTGCGAATGCGCTCGACTAAAAGCCGTTGTGAAAAAGGTTTAGTGATATAATCATCGGCCCCTATTTTCAGGCCGAATAATTCGTCAATTTCATCATTTTTAGAGGTGAGGAAAATAACCGGCATTGTGCTTTTTTCGCGCAAACGGCGCAATAAGCCTAACCCGTCTAGGCGGGGCATTTTAATGTCAAACACGCCAATATCAGCCGGCGCGGCCACCAAGCCCTCTAACGCGGCCACCGAATCGGTATAGCAAATAACCTCAAACCCTTCTGCTTTCAATGCCATAGACAAGGAAGCCACGATATTGCGGTCATCATCTACAAGTGCGACTTTTGGCATATATCCTCCTGCCCTATGTCATTATGGGAACTATTATTATGCGCGAATTTTAACGACTTATCCACAATAATATGCCATATCTAATATGTGGGCTATAATTATGGCTTTATTTTCCTATTATGGTTTGGCTATAATGGCGAAACTGCTCTTTAATCGTGTTTTATAATGGTAAGGACTTAAAATTAGGGAATAAAATGGAGCAAACAGGTTCTAAAATCAGTTCCATCGGCATTGATAGGCAGGGATTG
>JAPPQG010000188.1 GCA_028816945.1 Alphaproteobacteria bacterium | reverse complement strand
AACCTATGGATGAGGTGATTTTTTTTGCCTCGTCAATGCTACGGGCAATGCCATTAGGCGGTTGTTTTAGGCCAAGCTCATCTAGCAGGCTTTTGAAACGGTCGCGGTCTTCGGCCAAATCAATCGCATCGGGCGAAGTGCCAAGAATGGGAATGCCTGCTTCTTCTAGGGCTTGCGATAATTTAAGCGGCGTCTGCCCGCCAAATTGCACAATCACGCCTGCCAATGTGCCTTTGCTCTGCTCACAGGCGATAATTTCTAGCACATCTTCTTCGGTCAATGGCTCAAAATATAATCTGTCCGATGTATCATAATCAGTCGACACCGTTTCAGGGTTGCAATTCACCATAATACTTTCAATGCCAATATCGCCAAGCGCATAAGCCGCATGGCAACAGCAATAATCAAATTCAATCCCCTGCCCGATACGGTTCGGCCCCCCGCCTAAAATAATTGCTTTTTTGCGGTCGCTTGGCTCGGCCTCTTGCTGGTTATCAAATGGCGAAGGCGGTTCATAACTTGCATATAGATAGGGCGTGGAAGCAGCAAATTCAGCCGCGCATGTATCTATGCGGCGAAAATGCGGGCGCAAATTTAATTTATGCCGCAACGCCCGTACAGTTTTTTCATCCTGCGGGTCTCGACCCTGTGGGTCTCGACCCCGTGTTGTGAGTTTGGCAAGCCGTGCATCAGAAAAGCCCATTTGCTTTAAGCGGCGGAAATTATCTCTATCTTGCGGCAAGCCTAATTGGCGCAATTTTATTTCCATATCCACAATCTCTTTAAGTTGTGCGATAAACCAAATATTAAAGCCTGACGCGGCGGCAATTTCATCCTCTGCCATGCCAAGCCGTAAAGCATCGGCAATTTGCAATAGGCGGTGCGGGGCGGGTGTTGCAAGGGCTTTGCGTAATTGCTCTATGGTTTTTTGGCGTTCTGTTTCGTCTGCCCTTTTCTCCCATATGCCCTCTATTGTTTCATCTAACCCGCTTAACCCCGTCTCCAATGAACGCAAGGCTTTCTGCAAGGATTCTTGAAAATTACGACCAATCGCCATGCATTCGCCAACCGATTTCATAGCCGTTGTCAGCAGGGGTTCGGAGTCGGGGAATTTTTCAAAAGCAAAGCGCGGGATTTTTGTCACAATATAATCAATGCTTGGCTCAAAACTTGCGGGCGTGATTTTTGTTATATCATTCGCCAACTCATCCAATGTATAGCCTACTGCCAATTTGGCGGCGATTTTGGCGATTGGGAAACCCGTTGCTTTGGAGGCAAGGGCCGAAGAGCGCGAGACGCGCGGATTCATCTCAATAATCACCAAACGGCCATCTTGTGGATTGACCGCAAATTGCACATTTGAACCACCCGTCTCGACGCCAATTTCCCGCAACACAGCAAGGGACGCGTTGCGCATGCGTTGATATTCGCGGTCGGTTAAGGTTAAAGCGGGCGCAATGGTAATACTATCGCCCGTATGCACGCCCATAGGGTCTAAATTTTCAATCGAGCAAACAATAATACAATTATCCTTGCGGTCGCGCACAACCTCCATTTCATATTCTTTCCAGCCAATAATACTTTCCTCAATCAGCACTTCATGGACGGGGGACGCATCTAAACCGCTTTCAACAATTTTAATAAATTCCGCCCGCTCATAGGCGACCCCGCCGCCTGTGCCACCCAAAGTAAAAGACGGGCGGATAATGCACGGCAAGCCAATATCGCCAAGCCCAGCGAGGGCCGCATCAAGGCTTTTGACTAATTGGGAGCGCGGGCTTTCAAGGCCAATTTTCGCCATCGCTTCACGGAATAGAAGGCGGTCTTCGGCCTTGCTAATGGCTTCAAGGTCAGCCCCAATCAGCTGCACATTATGTTTTTCAAGCGTGCCATTTTCAGCCAAAGCCATAGCCGCATTCAAAGCCGTTTGCCCGCCCATAGTCGGCAAAAGCGCATCGGGCTTTTCAAGGGCAATAATTTGCGCGATGAGGTCAGCCGTGACAGGCTCAATATAGGTTGCGTCAGCCAATTCAGGGTCGGTCATAATGGTGGCGGGGTTGGAATTAACCAAAATAACCCGATAGCCTTCATCCTTTAAGGCTTTGCAAGCCTGCGTGCCAGAATAATCAAACTCACACGCCTGCCCAATAATAATAGGCCCCGCCCCAATCAATAAAATACTTTCTATATCGGTGCGTTTTGGCATTTAGAAACCTAGTAGAGCTTTAAGTCCTACCCCTAATGCAGTTGCAAGTCCAGTTATTATTAATTTATCACGGTTTTCTTTCAACCAGTTAATACAGGGGATTAAAACTGCCATAATTTTATTTCTATCTACTTTCAAAGATTTAAGCAGTGTTTTACCAGCTTGCAGTTCTCCTAAAACCCTTTCTTTTTCTTCAAAATCATTTGAGAGGTCTTTTTTTACTTCTTTAATCAATTCATCTAATTTGTCCATGACCTCTTTATAGCGTTCGCTATTATGGTCGAGGGTAACAATTCTATCAGCAGCGGGGGCGGTGATTTCAGCTAAATCTGTGTCCCCCGAAATATCCTTTTGTTGTTGCTTGGTTTCCTTAATTGGAGTGATAGCTTCAGCTAAAGGTGTGTCTCGTGGAATAGTACCATGCCTTCCGAATATATCAGCATTATAAATTTCGTCTTGCAGCTGCTCGGCTTCCGCTATTCCCTGCCGTATTAGAGAATAACATCCAAGTCTAATAGAAATATATGGGTGAGCAGGATCAATAGCTTTTGATAC
>JAPPQG010000115.1:1266-8119 GCA_028816945.1 Alphaproteobacteria bacterium | reverse complement strand
TTATAGAAACTACAGTTTCTTATAAGTATTTATAGAAACTACAGTTTCTTATAAATACGCCCGCCTGTGGCGCGGAATTCATCTGCCTTTTCTGCCATGCCTGCTTGTTTGACATTTTCTAACACTTGTTCAGGGCGTTCGTTTAATTTGGCCGCATAATCGCGTATATCTTGGGTAATTTTCATAGAGCAGAAATGCGGGCCGCACATGGAGCAAAAATGCGCCACTTTCATGGATTGTTTCGGCAGAGTTTCATCATGATAGGCACGCGCTAAATCAGGGTCAAGGGATAGATTAAATTGGTCGTCCCAGCGAAATTCAAAGCGCGCTTTTGAAAGGGCATTATCACGGATTTGCGCGCCGGGGTGGCCTTTGGCAAGGTCAGCCGCATGGGCGGCTAATTTATAACTAATAATGCCGGTTTTAACATCTTGCTTATCAGGCAAGCCCAAATGCTCTTTCGGGGTGACATAACACAACATAGCCGTGCCATACCAGCCAATTTGCGCCGCCCCAATGGCCGATGTAATATGGTCATAGCCGGGGGCAATATCTGTCGTCAGTGGCCCAAGCGTATAAAAAGGGGCTTCATCGCACCAGTCTAACTGCTTATCCATATTCTCTTTAATCAGTTGCATAGGCACATGGCCCGGCCCTTCAATCATCACTTGCACGTCATGTCGCCAAGCCAACTGTGTTAATTCACCCAATGTCTTTAACTCACTTAATTGCGCCTCATCATTGGCATCTTGGATAGAGCCGGGGCGCAAGCCATCACCAAGTGAAAAGGCAATATCATAGGCTTTCATAAGTTCGCAAATATCCTCAAAATGCGTATATAAAAAACTTTCTTTATGGTGCGCCAAACACCATTTTGCCATAATAGAGCCGCCGCGCGAGACAATGCCCGTCATGCGTGAAACTGTGAGTGGCACATAGGCCAAACGCACACCCGCATGAATGGTAAAATAATCCACCCCCTGCTCGGCCTGCTCAATCAATGTATCGCGGAATATCTCCCAAGTCAGTTCCTCCGCCTTGCCATCGACCTTTTCAAGGGCTTGATAAATTGGCACAGTGCCTATTGGCACAGGCGCATTACGCAAAATCCATTCACGGGTTTCGTGAATATGTTTGCCCGTCGATAAATCCATAATCGTATCCGCCCCCCAACGTATGCCCCAAGTCATTTTATCCACTTCCTCCCCAATAGAAGAGGTGACGGCCGAATTGCCTATATTGCCATTGATTTTGACTAAAAAATTACGGCCAATAATCATTGGCTCACTTTCAGGGTGGTTAATATTATTAGGCAAAATGGCACGCCCTGTGGCAATTTCAGCGCGCACAAATTCAGGCGTGATTTCTAGCGGTATATGTGCGCCAAAAGATTGGCCTGCATGTTGCTGTGTTAATTGGTCTGCCATATGTTTGCCGCGCTCACCTGTTGCCATAAGGCTTTCTAAATAGGCGGCGCGATTTTGATTCTCCCGAATGGCGACAAATTCCATTTCTGGCGTAATAATGTTTTGGCGGGCATAATGTAATTGTGTGACATTTTTGCCCTTTTGCGCGCGGCGCGGGCGGCGATATAAATCAAAACGCAATTCCTTTAATTTTTCATCTGCTAAACGCTGTTTGCCATAATCACTGCTTGGGGCGGGCAGTTTTTCAGTATCTTGGCGCGCCTCAATCCATGCCTCACGCAAGGGTGGCAAGCCTTTGCGAATGTCAATTTTGGCATTGGCATCTGTATAGGGGCCGGATGTATCATAAACAAAAAGCGGCGGATTTGGTTCGCCGCCCATATCCGTAGGCGTCTCTTGCTGGTTAATTTTCCGCATTGGCACGCGAATATCAGGGCGTGAGCCAATAATATAGGTTTTTTCACTATTCGGCAAAGGGGCAAGTGCCGCTCTATCAACACGAGCCTTTTGGGATGTAAATGTTTCACGGCGCGCCATGTCTGCCTCTTTATGCCTCTATTTATGCCCCTATCTATATCTGTATATATGTTTGCATAAACGAAACAGTAAGGCAAGTATCCTTTTGACTTGCGACAGGCGGGCGGTTTTGCCATTCTAACGGCAAATAGCAGACTAATGGCGGAACATATATGACGAATCACAATATAGCAAAACAGGCGCAATTTGATTTACGGCTCTTTGCATGGCGCGAAGATTTGGCCGCAGCAAAATTGCGCGGGCAAGTGAAAGCCGCCCAATATGTTGCAGGCGAAGAGGCGCAAATTACAGCCCCTGTGGCTGATTTGCGGGCTTTGCCAAATGATGAAGCGGTTTTGCAAACGCAATTATTATATGGGGAACCATTTTGCATTTATGAGGAAAAAAATGGCTGGGCGTGGGGGCAAGCAGGATTAGATGATTATGTGGGCTATTTGCGTGCTGATAATCTAACGCCCCTCTCTCAACAGGCGCAAAGCGCGCCCCCCGACCATCAAATTGCCACCCTTGCTAGTTTTATCTATCCAAAACAAGATATAAAGGCGCGCCCTTTAATGGCGCTTTCTATGGGGGCGCGGGTCAAACTGACTGAAAAAACAGAGCGATTCGCCTATGTAGATAATGTGGGTTGGGTCATTACTTCTCATATACGGCCTCTCACTAAACCAAAGAGCGATTATATGGCGGCCGCCTTGCAATTTCTCGATAGTCCTTATTTGTGGGGCGGGCGTAGCCATTTGGGGCTTGATTGTTCGGCACTTGTGCAACTTGCCCTTATGCAAGCAGGATTTACCTGCCCGCGTGATACAGATATGCAGGAAAACGCGCTTGGCCGCGCTGTTTTAGACGACAATTTACAACATGAATATTTGCAGAGGGGCGATTTAGTTTTTTGGAAAGGCCATGTTGGTCTTTTGCAAAGCCCGACTGAGCTCTTACATGCCAATGCGACTTATATGAAAACCATCATCGAAGACTTTACCACAGCCCGCAAACGAATTGCCAAAATACAGGGCGATATAAGCTCTATCCGCCGCCTTATAGATTAAAAGTTAAGAGGACAGCTATGCCGACGGCTCGCCAAGTTCAAAAGCGGCTGTTAGCAAGTCTTGTGTATAGGCTGTTTTTGGGTTTTTGAAAATATCATCTGCTGTACCTTCTTCAACGACTTGTCCTGCTTTCATAACCATGACACGATGCGATAGGCTGCGTATCAATTTCAAATCATGGCTGATAAAAATATAGGCAATGTTTTTGCGCGCTTGTAAGTTGCGTAATAGGTCAATAATTTGTGCTTGTACGGAACGGTCGAGCGCGCTTGTTGGTTCATCTAAAATCATAAAGCGCGGATTTAAGATAAGGGCGCGGGCAATGGCAATGCGCTGGCGTTGCCCGCCTGAAAATTCATGCGGATAACGCTCAGCCATATTTGGCTCTAAACCAACATCTTGCAAAGCCCTATCCACCCTAACAATGCGCTCTTTGGCGGCTATATGCGGCTCGTGCAAACGCAAGCCCTCACCAATAATCTCCCGCACAGACATACGCGGCGACAAAGCACCATATGGGTCTTGGAAAACAAATTGCATATGTTTGCGGTGCGGGCGCATAGATTTATTATTAAGTTTTTCAATATTTATGTCTTGGAAGCGAATCTGTCCCGTTGCTGTTTGCAAACGCAACAAGGCGCGCCCGAGCGTCGTTTTGCCCGAGCCACTTTCCCCAACAATGCCAACCGTCTCACCCGCTTGCAAATTCAATGACACATTATCTACGGCTGGAATATAGTCTTTTGAACGCCGCAAAAAGCCCTTTTTAATCGGAAAACGAACAGATATGGCTTTTGCTTCTAATATATTTTCCGCGCGTTTTAGTTGTTGCGGTTGCCCTGACGGCTCTGCCGCAAGCAAAGTTTTCGTATAGGCATGTTGCGGGGCAGAAAAAACTTTTTCACATGTATTTTGCTCGACAATTTCACCCTCTTTCATCACACAAATATAATCTGCCATATAGCGCAAGACAGATAAATCATGGGTGATAAATAAAAGCGCCATGCCTGTTTCCGCTTGCAATGTTTTTAGCAATTCTAAAATCTGCTTTTGCACAGTCACATCAAGTGCTGTGCTTGGTTCATCGGCAATCAGTAATTTTGGCCGATTGGCAAGGGCCATAGCAATCATAACGCGTTGGCGTTGCCCGCCTGAAAGTTCATGGGGCAGTGCGTGGAGGCGTTTTTCTGCTTGTGGAATGCCAACACGGGCGAGCAATTCTAAAACCCGCGCCCTGACGGCTTGCCCGCGCAAGCCTTGATGTATTTCCAATATCTCCCCAATTTGCTTGGCAATGGAATGGAGCGGATTGAGGGAACTCATTGGCTCTTGGAAAATCATGGCAATATCATTGCCGCGCAAATGGCGCAAACGCTGGGGCGGTGCGGTTAATAAATTTTCCCCCTTAAATAAAATCTGCCCTGCTTTGTGAAAAGCCGTTGGATAAGGCAAAAGCCGCAAAATGGATAAAGCCGTCACCGATTTGCCCGACCCGCTTTCCCCTGCAAGCCCAACCGTTTGGCCTTCCTCTATGGCAAAAGACACATGACGGACGGCTTCAATCACTTTGTCATGTGTGTGAAAGCCTGTTTCTAGCCCTTTAATTTCTAATAATTTGCTCATGGTCTTACATTATCTTGTGTGTTGAAATGTCTTGCGTGGGTCAAAAGCATCGCGCACAGATTCGCCAATAAAAATCAGTAGCGATAGCATTATGGCTATGGTTGCAAAGCCAGCAAGGCCAAGCCATGGGGCGTGTAAATTGGCTTTGCCCTGTGCCAATAATTCGCCAAGCGATGGGGAACCCGGCGGCAAGCCAAAGCCTAAAAAATCAAGCGAAGTTAAAGTGGTGATAGAGGCATTAAGAATAAAGGGCAAAAAGGTTAAAGTTGCCACCATCGCATTCGGCAATAAATGTCGCCACATAATGGTTAAATTGCCAACGCCTAATGCATGGGCTGCTTGCACATATTCAAAATTGCGCGCCCGTAAAAATTCGGCGCGCACCACACCAACCAAAGCAACCCATGAAAACAACAATAAAATGCCGAGCAATATCCAAAAGCCCGGCTCAATCACCGCCGCAATAATAATCAGCAAATAAAGAGACGGCACACTTGTCCAAATCTCAATAAAACGCTGAAATAATAAATCCGTGCGTCCGCCAAAATAACCCTGCACGGCACCCGCGGCAATGCCAATAAGGGCAGAAAAAAAGGTTAAAGTAAGGCCAAATAATACTGAAATGCGAAACCCATAAATTAGCCTTGCTGTCACATCGCGCCCTTGATCATCTGTGCCAAGCCAATTATCACTATTGGGTGGTGCAGGGGCTGCCGTCTTCAAGTCTAAATTGATTGTATTATAAGAATAGCGAATCGGCGGCCAGACCATCCAACCCTCTGCTTCAATCAATTCACGCACATAAATATCTCGATAATCGGCTTCGGTTTCAAAATCGCCGCCAAATTCCGTCTCTGCATAAGCAACAAAAATCGGCATATAGAATGCGCCCTGAAAGCGCATTAAAAGCGGCTTATCATTGGCAATCAATTCGGCAAATAAAGTAAGGCTAAATAGGCCAATAAAAACCCATAAAGCATAATAGCCGCGCCGATTGGCTTTGAAATTGCGCCAGCGGCGTTGGTTAAGCGGGGATAATGAAGGGGCAAATCGCATAGACCTACACCTCTCGGCTTTCAAAATCAATGCGCGGGTCAATCCAAACATAAGTGAGGTCAGAGATAAGTGTGACAATAAGCCCCAATAGGCCGAAAATATAAAGTGAGGCAAAAACCACAGGATAGTCGCGATTGATAATCGATTCATAAGACAGCAAGCCCAACCCGTCGAGTGAGAAAATGGTTTCTATCAAAAGTGAGCCAGTAAAAAAGGCACCAATAAAGGCGCCCGGAAAGCCAGCAACAACAATCAACATCGCATTGCGGAAAACATGACCATATAGCACACGGCGCGCGCTTAATCCTTTGGCGCGGGCGGTCATAACATATTGTTTAGAAATTTCATCTAAAAAAGAATTTTTTGTCAAAAGAGTCGTTGTCGCAAATGACCCTATCACTAATGCCAAAACGGGCAGGCAAATATGCCAAAGATAATCCAAGATTTTACCCGCCAATGACAAGTCCGCCGCATTGTCAGACATAAGGCCACGCAAAGGGAACCAGTCTAAATAGCTGCCGCCAGCAAATATAACAATTAACAAGACAGCAAAAAGAAAGCCCGGAATCGCATAGCCTAAAATAATGACCGCCGAACTCCAAATATCAAATTTACTGCCATTGCGGCGCGCTTTGGCAATGCCGAGCGGAATGGAGACGAGATAAGTAATAAAAACCGTCCATAAGCCCAATGAAATAGAGACGGGCAATTTTTCTATAATCAGTTCTAGCACAGGCATATCTCGATAATAACTATTGCCAAAATCAAAAACGAGATAAGAGCTCAGCATTTTGAAAAACCGCTCATGGGCGGGCTTATCAAAACCAAATTGGCGTTCCAATTCGGCAATAAAGTCTGGGTCTAGCCCCTGTGCGCCGCGATATTTGCTATCGCTTGCTTGATAGGCTGTTTGATTGAGCTGATTGTTGCCTGCCATATCGGCCCCACCGCCTGAAAAACGGGCTGTGGCACTGACTTCATGGCCTTGTAATTGGGCAATAATGCGCTCTATTGGCCCGCCCGGGGCAAATTGAATAATCGCAAAACTGACAAGCATGATTCCAAAAATAGTTGGAATCATAAGCAATAAACGGCGCAGAATATAATTAACCATTAGGCAGTTATACCCCTATCTATCAATCCATGCCAACCACAGATAAA
>JAPPQG010000115.1:0-1209 GCA_028816945.1 Alphaproteobacteria bacterium | reverse complement strand
CACAGCAGGCACACATTAAGGCGCAACAGGTGGCGCGTGCCACCAAATTGACGGAAAGCCAATATCATATAAGGGCAAGGGGTCAGGATGTTGTAATTTTTTCCAATAAGCAAGGCGGTGATAGGGGATATGCCAATGCGGGATAACAAAATGATTCCATAATAAGACGCGGTCAAGCGCACGGGTAGCAGCCACCAGTGCTTTGCGGTCTTTGGCAAAAATAATATGACTAATGAGCCTATCAATGGCGGGATCTTGGATACCGATAAGATTGCGCCCGCCGGGGATTGTCGCCGTGCTAGATCCCCAAAAATTGCGTTGTTCATTGCCGGGCGATAGGGATTGCGGGAAACCGAAAACAATAATATCAAAATCATATTCATTTAAGCGGTTTTGATATTGTGACGCATCAATAGTGCGTATGCGTGTGTGAATGCCTAATTTTTTTAGATTTTGCGCGAAAGGTGCGACAATGCGTTCAAAAGCCGCCTGCACGAGCAGAAATTCAACCTCTAAAATGCGCCCGTCTTTCATAAGTTTGCCGCCCTCCACCTGCCAGCCTGCGCTTTGTAATAATTGCTTAGCTTTGCGGAGATTTTGGCGACTATTGCCGTCTCCTTTTGTGGTTGGGTTGCGGAATGGTTGGTTAAAAACGGCTTCGGGAATCTGCCCCCGTAAGGGTGTAAGCAGGCTTAGTTCATCTTTTGTTGGCAAGCCGCGGGCGGCTAATTCGGAATTGTCAAAATAACTAGCTGTGCGCACATATTGGTTATAAAATAAATTTTTATTTGCCCATTCAAAGTCAAAAGCATAATTGAAAGCTTCACGCACCGCGGCATTTTGGAATTTCGCGCGGCGAATATTAAAAATAAATCCCTGCAGGCCCTGCACGTCCCCATTGGGCGGGGTCTGTAAAATAATATCGCCTGCTGTAATAGCCGGTATATCATAAGATGTTGCCCAGCGTTTAGAATTATTTTCAGCTTGAAAATCTAATTTGCCTGCCTTAAAGGCTTCAAAAATAATCGACATATCGCCAAAATAATCATAATGAATGCGGTCAAAATTATATTGGCCGCGTGAAACATTCAAATCGCGCGCCCAATAATCGCCAACGCGTTCATATGTAATTCTGCGCCCCGCCTCAAATGCACCAATACGATAAGGCCCGCTCCCCAAAGGAGGCGTTAAGGTGGTTTTAGAAATATC
>JAPPQG010000163.1 GCA_028816945.1 Alphaproteobacteria bacterium | reverse complement strand
AAATATGGTAATATAAATATGTTGCGCCCGAATCTATTTATAAGCGGAAAAACGCGGCAAAGAAAAACATGACAAGGTCACCTACCCATAAACCTAATATGAGTACGCAAACAGCACAAACAGCGCAAGGGACACAAAAACCACAAGCCGTGCGCCGCGCCCTTATTTCTGTTTCTGATAAAACAGGCATTATCGAGTTTGCCCGTGCGCTCCATACACAAAATATAGAATTGATATCAACCGGCGGCACGGCACAACATATCGCACAAGCCAAACTACCTGTTAAAGACATAGCAGACTTAACAGGCTTTCCAGAAATTATGGATGGGCGGGTTAAAACATTGCACCCAATCATCTATGGCGGGCTACTTGCCAAGCAGGAAGACAGCGCACATGCGGCGGCCATGCAGGAACATAATATGGTTGCGATTAATTTGCTTGTCGTTAATCTTTACCCTTTCCAAGCGACTGTGGCGGCGGGGGCAGATTATGATTCTTGTGTAGAACAGATTGATATTGGTGGGCCGGCTATGATTCGCGCGGCTGCTAAAAATCATGACCGTGTCACTGTGCTAACGGAACGGGCGGATTATGCGCGCCTATTGGATGCGCTTGCGGCGCACCAAAACTGTGTGCCATTTGCGCTTCGCCAAGAATTAGCGCAAAAAGCCTATGCCTATACGGCCGCTTATGATGCAGCCATTACGAATTGGCTTGCAAAACAAACAGAAGAAAAAGAGCAGACAAAAAACATGCCCGCCTTTTATCTAGCGGGTGGCAGATTGCGCGCCCCTTTGCGCTATGGGGAAAATCCACACCAAGCCGCCGCCCTTTACCTTGACGACAGCGCGCGGGCAGGTGCGGCCACCGCTCAGCAAATACAAGGCAAGCCACTTTCTTATAATAATATCAATGATAGTGATGCGGCCTTTGAACTTGTTTGTGAATTTGACCCAAACGAGACGGCAGCCTGTGCGATTATTAAACATGCTAATCCATGCGGTGTTGCCAAAGCAGACAGATTAGAACAGGCTTTTGCAAAAGCCTTAAATTGTGACCCAATGAGTGCCTATGGGGGCATTATTGCCCTCAACCGTCCGCTTGATGCGCCAACGGCAAAAGCCATTACAGAGATTTTTACCGAAGTCATTATTGCCCCGCAAGCCGATGAAGCGGCACGCGCCCTGATTGCTAAGAAAAAAAATCTCCGCCTGCTTATAACGGGCGGGGTGGCTGATTGGCAAAGCAACACATTATCTATGCGCAGCATAGCAGGTGGTTATCTTGTGCAGAGTCGCGATAATGGCCATATCACAGAACGAGATTTGCAAGTGGTGACAAAACGCCAACCCACACAGGCAGAAATAGACGATATGCTTTTTGCCTTTTGTGTGGCAAAACATGTTAAATCAAATGCGATTGTTTATGCGACACAGGGGGCAACAATCGGCATTGGCGCAGGACAAATGAGCCGCATTGACTCAGCCCGCATTGCAAGCCATAAAGCAAAAGATAAGCAAACCAAAAAGCAGACTATTGTTGCCGCGTCCGATGCGTTTTTCCCCTTTGCAGATGGATTAGAACAGATTGCTGAATCTGGCATTCAAGCCATTATTCAGCCGGGTGGCGCAAAGCGGGATGAAGAAATTATCGCCGCCGCCAATCAAGCCAATCTAACAATGGTTTTTACAAATATGCGTCATTTTCGACATTAGTTGCTCGTGCATATTAGAACTATTTTAGAATGCGCGGTTTGAATGAAAAGCCACGCCAAAATAGACAATTTATCTTTAACAAATAAGGGTGCATTTTTACCTTTCTTTGCGCCTCTAACCCCTTTTGTTACCTAGACCTTACCGCTTTATTAAGAATAGTTAAGATTAGCAATAAACTATTGCAGACAGTTTAATTCCATATTATCTAATATGTAGGTTAGTTATACAAGCTTAGTTGCACCACAAGCTTAGTTGCACTAGATGGGTATTCATCAACATATAATTTGATCGGAACTATTTCGCAAACTTAAAACAAGTAAGGACATTTTATGCTAACCATAACAAATGCTGTAATTGATAAAGATTGCATCACATTTACGATTCCTGAAAATATGGAATCAGGCACTGTTATTGCGACATTCAAATATGCGCATATGGCAGATGTGAGATTGCAATTATTTGCCTCTGGGGCGGATGCTAAACAGTTCCATTTTGAGGGCGCAAAACTTGTTTTTACAGGTGCGCCTGTGGCTGGTAGCGCGCCCGCAAATACAGATTTATATGATATTCATATTTTTGTGCGTGTATTAGAAAGCGGTACAGATAAGCCATTATTTTCCCGGGTTTTTTCAACGCAATTTAGTTTCGAAGCAGATGATGTGGCACAACAACAAATAATTGCCGCACAAGATGCAACAGCAGCCGCAATAGATATAGACAAAGCAACCCTTGCCGCACAAGCAAGCAAAGCTGAGAAAACAAATGCCAATAAAGAGAAAGTGCAACCTGTGTCACTCAATTCTGACATTGCTTATAGAGTGCTACCCATTAACACAGGCAGATTCGCGGCCGCACAAACATATTTATGGATTGCAACCGTCGATACACAGGGCGGGCAAATTATTTATACCAAAACAGCATTGCTGAACAGGGATATGTTCGCTTCTGAAAAAGATGAATCCGCAAGCGAAGCAGATTCTACAAGCAAAACCGGCATAGGCACACAAAAAGCCCAGCCCGATTCTGTTACACAAACGGACACCACAGCCTCCATTACTTATACCGTCTCTACAGAAAGCCCATTGATTTATATTCCTCAAACAATGCGGGCGGAGGCGAATCAAGATAGCATACAGACAGACGAGTTGGCTGATCAATATATTCCCATATGGGTGAAAACAGATGAGCAGAATTTATTTGAAATAACTGGTTCATTTAGAGCCTATGAAGATGACCCTGCGCGCAATCCTACAGGCAGAATTAGGCTTATCAATCAGGATCAAGGAGAATATTTATTAGTTGTAAATAATGTGCTGATTGTAGCGGATGATACAACCATCCCCACAGCATATGGCTCACTACAAGTAAATCGAGACGGCACATGGGAATATAGGTTAGATAATGACAAGCCCGCTGTTGAAGCGCTGAATGGGGAAACGGGCGAAGTCGGCAATATACTTACAGACTTTATCCATGTGACTTATGCAGACCTTGAAGGCAATGTACAAAGAAGTGTAGAAACTGCTTTTACTATTAACATTAAAGGCAGGACAGATAGTTATGGCACAGAGGGCAGGGATACACTAGTGGGTCGCTCGGGTGCTGATGGATTATATGGTCGAGGGGGGGATGATACGCTGGAAGGCGGGGCCGGTAGTGATGTGTTAGATGGTGGCACAGGGCTAGATATTTTGCGGGGCGGTAGCATACTCGTTGTGACAAATACGGGTAATGATATTTTCGTTCTTAATTTGCAAGAAACACCCGATTCGAGTTTAGCGATTGTAACAGATTTCATGCCCGGCGAAGATAAAATCCGTATTGATACGCCAACAGGCAATGAAAAAACGCTAGAAGAGCTTAAAACCTCTATCAATATTTATTGGCAAACTGAACATATAAAAACACCAAGCACCACAAATGACCCCAATATCGAAGACACAGTGATTTATGATAGCCGCGGCACACAAGATACAGCAGATGATATTATCCTTATGGTGCTAGAAGATTTGATAGAACCATTAACGATAGGTGATTTTGATATTGTGTAAGTGCAAAGTGCGAATTGTGAATTATAAATTGCAAACGGTTTAACTCTTTATTCTATTCCCCCTTATCATCCGCTAAAATAGCAGGCGGCCATTGATAGTCTTTGAATTGCTCCCGTAAAGCTGTTTTTTGGATTTTCCCCGCTGCTGTATGCGGCATAGAATCGACAAAAACAATATCATCGGGCATCCACCATTTGGCAATTTTCCCCTCTAAATAAGCCAAAATATCCTTTTGCACTTTTTCTGGCGTGCTTATATCCACACCCTCACGCGGCAATACAATCAATAAGGGCCGCTCGCCCCATTTAGGATGGGCGATACCAATAATCGCCGCCTCAGCAATATCAGCATGGCCCACAGCAATATTTTCAATCTCAATAGAGGAAATCCATTCCCCGCCCGATTTTACAATATCTTTGGCGCGGTCAGTAATTTGCATATAGCCTTCTGGGTCAATGGTTGCTATATCGCCTGTATCAAAAAACCCTTCTTCGTCTAAAACAATTTCATTTTCCTCTCGTAAATAAGTTTCCAAAATAAAAGGCCCTTTAATTTTCAAATTACCAAATGTTTTGCCATCGCGTGGCAATGTTTTGCCGTCTGGATCGGTAATTTTAAGCCATATAAGATAAGGTGGGCGACCTTGTTTTAATTTTGTCTGCATTTTTTCCTCAAAACTATAATTTTCCATACCCGCTTTTAAGGTGCAAACCGTGCCAAGTGGCGAAGTCTCTGTCATACCCCATGCATGATCAACTTCGACTTTATAATCCTTTTCAAACTTTTCAATCATCATACGCGGCACAGCAGCCCCGCCAATTAAGACGCGTTGCAAATGAGGCAGGCTGAGCTTATGCGCTTCTAAATGTTGCAAAAGCATAAGCCAAATTGTTGGCACAGCTGCCGACATGGTCACTTTTTCCTTATCCAATAATTCATAAAGGCTTTCCCCATCCATTTTAGGGCCAGGCAAAACCATTTTTGCCCCCACCATAGGAGCAGCAAAAGCAATACCCCATGAATTGGCATGGAACATTGGCACAACAGGCAATATGGTCGCCCGACTTGTCAGGGCGAACACATCTGCGCCATTGGCAACAAGCGTATGGATAACATTAGAGCGGTGCGAATAGACAACGCCTTTTGGTTGGCCGGTTGTGCCAGAGGTATAACAAATCCCGCAAGCCGCATTTTCATCTAATGCAACCCAATCAAAATCGCCATTTTCAGCTTCAATAAGGCTTTCAAAACAATAAACAGGATCTAGTTTTGTTTGCGGCATATGCGCTTCATCGGTCATAATGATAAAGCCCTTCACAGTCGGCAATTTATCGGCAATCGCTTCTAAAAGCGGGACAAAGGTTAAATCGGTTATAATAAATTTATCCGCCGCATGATTGATAATATAGACTAATTGTTCAGCAAATAGGCGCGGATTAAGCGTGTGATAAACAGCCCCAATGCCTGTAATCGCATACCAAGATTCTAAATGGCGGTGTGTGTTCCACGCCAAAGTGGCGATAATATCACCCTGTGTTAAGCCTAATTTTAAGAGGCTTTGTGATAATTTGCGCGCCCGCAAATGGGCTTGTGCATAAGTCTCTCTATGTATCTCACCTTCAACCAGACGCGAGATAATTTCCCGCTCCCCATGATATAGGGCGGCATAGTCTAAAATCCCATTCACTAAAAGGGGGGTTTTTTGCATTTGTCCTAACATTTTATACTCCATTCATTAACTATGTTTATAACTCATTCATTAACTGCGTTCCAATTTTGTAATTTCCTCATAGCCTTCTGGGTCTTGATGAATAAGCACTTCGGATTCAGGAAAGGCTTCCATAATACGCGCCTCAATCGCATCAGAAATATCATGGGCGTGAATAAGGGCAATATGTCTATCTAATTCAACATGGCATTGAATAAATTTTTGTGTGCCAGCATGGCGTGTCCTTAAATCATGCAGGCCACGCACTTGTGGATGTGATAAAATAATGGCTTTAATTTTTTCACGCTCATGGTCAGGCAATTCGCGATCCATAAGTTGGTTTGAGGCTTCTAACATAATTCGATAAGCATTATATAATAGCAAGCCCGCCACAATCAAACCCAATATCGGGTCAGCAAAGCGCATGCCCCCATAGACGGATAAAACAAGGGCAAAAATAACGCCCAGATTCATATATAAATCACCCTTATAATGCATAGAGTCGGCAGATATAGCGATTGAGCCAGTTATTTTAGCAATGCGTTTTTGTGCATAGACTAAAACCAGCGTCACTAAAATAGAAAAGGCAATGACGCTTATGCCAATCAGCCCATGCGTGACAAGTTGCGGGGCGATAAACAGGGCTATGGATTCTTTAATAAGAAAGAGAGCCGATAGAATAATAATAGCACCTTGTGCGAGTGCTGCTAAAGCTTCTGCTTTGCCATGTCCAAAGCGATGTTCATAATCAGCAGGGGTGAGCGCATGGCGGACAACAAAGAAATTGACAACGGAAATCATAAAATCCATCACCGAATCAAGCAAAGAGCCAAGCAAAGCAACTGAGCCCGTCATGCGCCAAGCAATCGTCTTTATGACAATCAATGTCATAGCAACAATTATTGCCGCCAAAGTAATAAAGCGCAATTTTGGGCCGACAGTGGCAAAATGGGCCGCAAAGGTTTGCGACTTGCTATCTATTTGCTGTGAATTGTGCTGTGCCTGTGCCATGGGAACGTCTAGTATAGCAGATTTACGACAAAAGCATGAAATTAACAAAAATTAAGGGTATAAAAAACCTATTTCCCACATGTCATCGCCCTGCCCCCGCCGATAAGCAAGCCTCTCATGCAGGCGATCGTCGCCCCCTTGCCAAAACTCAATAGAGTGTGGCACAAGCCGATAGCCCGACCAATAAGGCGGACGGGGTATGGGTTGGCCTTTATATTTTGCTTCTAATGCCGCCATTGATTTTGCAAGTGCCTTGCGGTCGGCAAGCGGGCGGGATTGTTGCGAAGCCCAAGCGCTGAGTTGGCTACCTCGTTCCCGTGTGGCAAAATAAGCATCGGCTTGCGCCTTATCAATGGGGCTTACCCTGCCTCGCGCCCGCACCTGTTTTTGCAGGCTTTTCCAATGAAAACAAAGGGCGGCAGCAGGGTGTGCGGCAAGTTCTAGCCCTTTTTGGCTCTCAAAATTCGTATAAAACACAAAGCCATTTACATCTGCCCCTTTTAACAGCATCATGCGGGCATTGGGCTGTCCGTCAGCATCCACAGTGGCTAAAACCATAGCATTTGCGATAATTGGCTCTGTTTTTTCTGCCATTGCCAGCCAGTCAGCAAAAAGGGCAAAAGGGCAATCAGGCGGGTTAGCAGAATCAGGCGAGGGTGTAAAATCCATAGGGTAATTCCATATAAGGTTCAAACTTGGCGCAAATAGTATATGATAATGGGTATAAAATAATGGGTATAAGATAATGGGTATAAGATAATGAGTATAAAATAATGAGTATATGATAATGAATATAAGATAATAAAAATATAGAATAAATAAGCATATATTATATATTGCCATAGATTAACAGCCACCTTATAGGAGATGAACATGAAAGATAGAAAACATTCTACAAACCTACACAATACAAGCCTACGCACTATAAATCTACGCACAGGGCTAATTGCTATTTGTTTGAGCGCGCTACTTGTTGCGTGTGCGGGCGATCCAAACCGCAAGCAAAAAATGGGTACCTTATTGGGTGCTGCCATTGGCGGACTTGCAGGCGCGCAAGTAGGCGATGGGCGCGGCAATAAAGCGGCTATCGCGCTTGGCGCTATTTTAGGGGCAATGGCAGGCAGTGCTATTGGTCGCCAACTTGACGAGGCCGATTTACAGAAAATGGCGCAAACGACAAGAACATCGATTAGACAAGACCCTGTCGGCACAAGCCGTTCTTGGCAGAGTAGCCAAAACGATAATATAAGCGGTACAGTCACCCCAATCCGTGATTATAAAAATACAGACGGGACAGTGTGCCGTGATTATCGCCAGACCGTGACAATGGACGGGCAAACACAAGAGCAAACAGGCACAGCCTGTCGCCAAACGGACGGGTCATGGGCTTTAACAAGTTCATAAGGCATAATGAGTTCATAAGGCATTAACGAATTGATAAAGCATTAGCGAGTTCATAGGCATTAGCGAGTTCATAGGCATTAGCGAGTTCATAAGCGATAGTTCATAGACAGCAACTACCCAAGACCAAATAAAGATAGGCTAGCAAAATGGAAACAGGCACAGATAAACCACTAGAAAGCACTCTATTACAAGGCAAACGCGGCTTGATTATGGGGGTTGCAAATAAAAATTCCATTGC
>JAPPQG010000183.1 GCA_028816945.1 Alphaproteobacteria bacterium | reverse complement strand
TACCCTATGGGGTAAAAATATAACCGATGAAGAATATAACCGAACTGGCACAACGAGTGATCCTGCCTCCCGAACTCTTCCAGCTGGTACTGCCGGATTTATTTATGCCGCTGACCCTGCGACATTCGGCGTGACTTTATCGGCTAATTTTTAGGCCAATTTACACTATGCGCGATGCGGGGAGGCAGTTTATTTGCTGTCTCCCCGATTTTTATTAGCATTTAGGAACGACAAGAAGAGGCGGTCATTGGCAATAGTATAATCAAATATGGCTTTAACAGTTTTAGATAAAATCTGGTCTTTGCACGAGCTCCCACCGCCACCAAATGACCCTGTCACAAAAGACAATATGCCGCTTATTTTGATTGATAAAATCTTTCTCCATGAGCGCACAGGGGCAATTGCTTTACAAAATTTAACCGAACGCAGGCTTTCTATCCGCGAGCCAGAGCATGTGTTCTGCACAATGGACCATATTGTCGATACAAAGCCCGGGCGGCCGCAAATATCACGCATGCCGGGCGGGGAAGCCTTTATCCAAGCCCTACGCAAAGGCGCACAACAACACGGCCTAACCTTATTCGATATAGATAGCCCGCATCAGGGGATTGTCCATGTCATATCGCCCGAATTAGCTATTGTGCAACCCGGCCTAACCCTCATTTGCCCCGATAGCCATACATGCACACAAGGCGCATTTGGCGCATTAGCATGGGGCGTTGGCTCATCTGAAACCGAACATGCCCTTGTGACAAAAACCCTCTATCTCAAAAAACCGCCCGCTATGCGGGTTTGGCTAGAAGGCACATGCCCGCAAGCGGTCACAGCAAAAGACATTATGCTATGGCTGATTGCCGAAAAAGGGGCGGCCGGCGCACAGGGCATGGTGGTGGAATTTGCCGGGCCCGTGGTTTCTGCCTTTGATATGGAAGCGCGCATGACATTATGCAATATGGCGGTTGAGTTTGGCGCTTTCTCAGCACTCATTGCGCCCGATGAAAAAACATTTGCATGGCTAAAAGACCGCGCTTATGCGCCCAAAGGCGATGCCAAAGGAGGTGATTGGGGGCAGGCATTGGCGCATTGGCGGACATTTTTCTCAGATGAACAGGCAGAGTTTGCGGTTGATATGCGCGTTGATGTTAGCAAGCTGAAACCTATGGTGAGTTGGGGGACAAGCCCTGAACATGCTGTGCCGATAGATGCGCCTGTGCCTGATTTTGCGCCTGAGGGCGTAGCTAAAAAGGCAAATAAAAAAGCAAGCAAAACAGCCGATATAAAAAAAGCGCAAAAATATATTGGCGTGCAAAGCGGGCAGGATATGCGGCAAGTGCCGATTGATGCGGCCTTTATTGGCTCTTGCACGAATAGCCGTTTGGCCGATTTGCGCCGCGCCGCTTCTATTCTTAAAGGGCGTAAAATTGCTGACGGTGTGGAGGCAATTTGTGTGCCGGGGTCGCGGGCTGTCAAGCAAGCGGCTGAAAAAGAAGGGCTGGATAAGATTTTTCAAGCGGCGGGTTTTGCGTGGCATGAAGCAGGCTGTTCAATGTGCTTTTATGTGGGCGGGCAGGGCTTTGCCCCCGGCGCACGGGTCATCACAAGCACAAATCGCAATTTTGAAGGCCGCCAAGGCCCAGCCATACGGTCGCATTTAGCAAGTGTAGAAACAGTCGCCGCCTCCGCCATAGCAGGCTATATTTGCGCGCCCGACGAACTGCCCGCCAATATAGGGGCAAAATAGGAAAGAGAACGCCCTCATGCCGCAAGCCTTTACCTCTATCACTTCGCCCGCCGCCCCGCTTATGCAGGCCAATGTCGACACAGACACAATCATGCCGTCGCGTGAAATGCGGCAAGTCTCAAAAACAGGTCTCAAAGACGGGCTGTTTGCGAATTGGCGTTATCTCAATGCGGCCGAGCGTGTGCCGAACCCCGATTTTGTCCTCAACCAGCCTGCCTATAAGCAGGCGCAGATTTTACTTGTGGGGGATAATTTTGGCTGTGGGTCAAGCCGTGAATTTGCTGTTTGGGCATTGGCCGAATATGGCATAAGGGTGATTATCGCGCCTTCTTTTGGGAGTATTTTTTTCGCTAATTGCATCCGCAATGGCCTCTTGCCAATCGTCTTGGCACAGGCCGATATAGATAGTCTAGCCGCACCCATGCCTAGCCCTGTGACGGTCGATTTGCAAACACAGATGATAAGTCTTGGCGAAAATGAAAATAAAAATAAAAAGTTTGCTTTCACCATAGATGAAACATATCGCAATATGTTGCTAAACGGGTTAGATGAAATTGGCTTGACAGAAAAAAACCGCGCCCATATTACAGATTTTATTACTGCCGACCAAGCCCGCCGTCCTTGGGTTTATAAACAGCATAAGCAAGAAACATAATCATTAGAGGCTACCAAGCGCGCCCACCGACTGCATCGCCTGCCGCGCCCCGAAAAAAGCGCAACTCAGTTGACTGCCAAATATTCGCCGCATAATAAGGGTCTTGTTCTAGCCATGCCTGTGCTTGCTCCATATTTTGCGTTTTATAAACGAGCAGAGAACCGATTGTTTTTTTATCCTCATGGTTGCTGTCAAAAAGCGGGCCGGCAAGGAGGATATGCTCCATAATGCTTTCAATATAGGTTAAATGTGCCGCCGCTAATTCTTTGCGCAAACGGGCAGGCTCTTCGCCCGCATGGTCTATGCAAAAGGCAGCAATAAATAATTTTATATTATTATCGGTCATGTGCGGTGCGCTTATAATTGAATCTATGGTTGGGCTTGATAAGATTTCGGCACGCCGGCTTCTGGCACAAA
>JAPPQG010000058.1 GCA_028816945.1 Alphaproteobacteria bacterium | reverse complement strand
CCCTCACCATAACCGACTTCGACATTATCTAGCCAATGACTAGTCATTCGTGGCGAGCCACTGACTCGTCATTCGTGGCTACCAGTGGCGCGCCACTGACTCCTCCCTGACTCGTCAGGCGTGGCATACAACAAACCCCTTATAAATACCTCCTGCAAAGCCCCTATGGGCGTATAGGCAGGCACTGACGAATGTAGGGCAAAAGAGAGAGGGAAGAAAAGCCATAATGGCTCATAAGTCTGTTCTAATAGAAATGTTTTGCGATGCCTAAAAATAAGGCGGGCAGGCACACAGTCTTGCCGTAAGGCTTTGCTTTCATAAATAAACTATTATGATAGAGCAGCTCATAAGTCTGTTCTAATAGAAATGTTTTGCGATGCCTAAAAATAAGGTAGGCAGGCACACAGTCTTGCCGTAAGGCTTTGCTTTCATAAACTATTATGATAGAGCAGATTTAATTTTATCAACTAAATCTATACGTTCCCATGAAAATCCACCATCTGGTTCTGGGGTGCGGCCAAAGTGACCGTAGGCAGCTGTGCGTTTGTAAATCGGCTTATTTAAGCCCAAATGTTTGCGAATGCCACGTGGTGATAAATCCATGATATTATTTTCAGCTAATGGGTTGGCAGGCTCTGGTAATAAACGCCTTTCCAACTCCCTATCATCCATAGAGGCTGTGCCATGTGTGTCTATATAAAAGGCTAAAAGTTCTGGCTTGCCAATCGCATAAGCAAGTTGAATTGTGCATTCACTAGCCAAATCAGCGGCAACTATATTTTTTGCTAAATAACGCGCCGCATAAGCAGCAGAGCGGTCGACTTTGGTTGGGTCTTTGCCCGAAAATGCGCCACCCCCATGTGGCGCTCTGCCACCATATGTATCGACAATAATTTTCCGGCCTGTCAAACCCGTATCCCCAACCGGGCCACCAATCGTAAATTGGCCTGTCGGATTGACATAAAATTGCTCGTCAAGACACATCCAATCTTTCGGTAAAGCCTCTTCAACAAAGGGCCGCACAAGGGCGCGTACAGTTTGCTGAGATAAGCCTTCTTCATGCTGGGTTGAGACAAGCACAGAATGGGCGCCAACCGGTTGCCCATTTTCATAACGCAAGGATATTTGGCTCTTTGAATCTGGCCCAATCCCCTCAATTTGACCTGTTTTACGCGCAAGGGCCATATTAAAAAGAATTTTATGGGCGTAAAAAACGGGCGCCGGCATTAAAGCCTCTGTCTCACGACACTCCCCTCAATTTGACCTGTTTTACGCGCAAGGGCCATATTAAAAAGGATTTTATGGGCGTAAAAAACGGGCGCCGGCATTAAAGCCTCTGTCTCACGGCACGCATAACCAAACATCATGCCTTGATCACCTGCCCCCTCACTTTTATCTGCCTCAGATGCATCAACCCCTTTGGCAATATCAGCCGATTGCCCATGAATTTCATTTTTCACTTTCATATTTTGCCAATGAAAACCATTTTGCTCATAGCCAATCTCACGCACAGTGGCGCGCACTATTTCCTCCATTTCTGCCTTTGTGAGATAAATTTCAGGTCCCACTTCACCTGCTAAAACAACCATATTTTTTGTCACAAGCGTTTCCACCGCCACCCGTGCTTCTGGATTGCGCTGTAAAATTGCATCCAATAAGGCATCGGAGATTTGGTCACATATTTTGTCTGGATGTCCCTCAGATACGGATTCACTTGTAAAAATATAATCCCGCTTAATCATAATATTATTTACCTTATATTTTATTGATACTCAAATAATCACCGCCCAATATGGGGGGACATTATATATAAATATGTGCTTTTGTATAATTTATTATCTATTTCATTATCTATTTTTCATTTTGCCCGTTTTTTTGGTTTAGCAATTTTAGGTTGTGCCTTTTCTAAAGTGCGGGTCAAATTGATAATGCTTTGGCGTGTGCGCTTATCTCGAATTTTTGTAAAACTTTGATTCAATGCACTGCCCTCTTTACTACTCACAAAATCTAAAAAAGCAGGTAAAGAAACACTTTCTTGCATACCCTGTGTCTCAGAATGGCGCGCCTCTAATCCTTCAAAAAAGAAACCAACATCGACATCAAGTATATTCGCCAATTCAAACAGACGAGCAGCAGAAATACGGTTTGTGCCTTTTTCATATTTTTGAATTTGTTGGAAAGTTAAAGATACTTTTGTGCCAAGTGCTTCTTGGCTCATACCAAGATTCGTGCGCCGCAAGCGCAACCTTTGGCCAATATGGCGGTCAGCAGCAGTTGGGTTTTTAATTGACATTTTATACCTCATTATTTCATTCATCTTATATAAGGCACGCAACAATATCAAAACAGCACAGCCAATATCATAATGCGATAAAATTATTGTGTCAAAATAGAAAATCTTATTTTTTCAAAGATTTATTATTTTTTAACAAAAACTTATTACTTTAATCAAAACGAATTTAAGCCGAATCTAGATTTTGGACGAAAACACAATATGACGCATAAAAAAGCCAAGCACTACGCTTATTAGAAGCATTAAAAAAAATACCCCATCCCCAAAACGACTATAAAAGGTCGGCGCCAGCGGGGGTGGTAAGGTAACATCTAGCACATTACGGACATAAAGGGGGCGAAAATCGACAATTCGCCCGCGCCCGTCAATGAGAGCCGATATGCCTGTATTTGCGGCACGCACAAGCGGCAAGCCCAATTCAATCGCCCGCATTTGCGCGGCCGCTAAATGTTGGCCAGGGCCAATTGTGCGGCCAAACCAGCCATCATTAGTGACATTAACCAGCCAAGCAGGGCGTTTTTGT
>JAPPQG010000157.1 GCA_028816945.1 Alphaproteobacteria bacterium | reverse complement strand
CCTATGGGGCGCGGCCCTTAAAGCGGGTCATTCAAAGAGAATTACAAGATAGGCTAGCGGCCATGATTATTGATGGCGATGTCAAACA
Organism: Alphaproteobacteria bacterium; assembly: GCA_028816945.1. Taxonomy (GTDB): domain Bacteria; phylum Pseudomonadota; class Alphaproteobacteria; order RS24; family RS24; genus JAPPQG01. The sequence continues at coordinate 2,756 of JAPPQG010000157.1, read as the reverse complement.
GGGGGCTGTGATTCATTTCGAGTCAGATAAAAATGGGCTTGTTTTTAGTGATAAGCCGTCTGTGATGGTTTGACTCGCTTATAGACCAGCGGCGAGTTCGGCGGCTAATTTATTGAGCGTTTGGCGATGCTCGGCAAAATGTGCCATGTGGCTCGTTGCTAATATATTTTGCGCGGGCAGGTTGAGAGCAAGCGGATTCACTGATTTATTATTATGCGTTATTTCATAATGCAGATGTGGGCCTGTGGCTAAACCTGATGAGCCGACATGGCCGATAATTTGTCCTTGTGTGACCCTATCGCCCACTTTTAAGCCGCTTGCAAAATTGCGCAAATGCGCATAAAGGGTTTTATAATTTTGCCCATGTTCAATGCGAATGCGCCGCCCCCAATCTCCTTCACGGCCAAGTGCGGTAATGATTCCATCGCCGGCGGCATAAATAGGTGTCCCGCGCCTTGCCGCGAAATCCACGCCGCGATGCAGGCTTGTATAGCCAAGTATGGGATGTTTGCGAATGCCAAAACGAGAAGAAAGGCGCGCCCCGTCTAATGGCGTTTTCATCAATAGCCGCGTCATGCTTTTACCCTGTATGTCATAATAAAGTACAGTTGTTTGTTCGTTTGTTTTATACTGCCAATAGGCTTTGCGTTCGCCCTTATTGGTTAAAGCGGCAAATAAAATCTCACCCTCATCGGCAATCGCACCATTTGGGTCAAAGCGGCGTGTATAAAGCACTTCTAATCTGTCGCCTTGCCGAATTTCGCGCTGAAAATCAACTGTGAAAGAAAATAATTGAATTAAACGCAAAACAAGTTTCGGTGCCATGCCCGACGCGCGCGCCGCTTCATAAAGGCTAGATGTAATTTCTATATCTGTTAAAAAAGGGCGGTCAGTGAGGGGGCGATTGGCTATCACGGCTTCAAATTGGTCATTATTGAGCCGCCTTACAATGACCCGTTCGGTCGGTGCGGGGATTAAGTCTAATCCTGCAAACTGTCTGGCACTTTGTGTGGCGCCGGCGGGATATTCAAATAATAGGCGAATGGTTTGTCCTTCTTGTAAGCGGCGCGGGTCATAGACAAGCCGTAAAGCATCTAGGGCTTTATCTGCTGTGCTTGCGTCAATCCCGCGGCCGCCCAACATTTCCATCAATGTATCGCCTTTTTCTAAAACCACTTCGACGGGTTGGCGGTGCATGGGGGGCAGGTTCAGCCATTGGGGCGCAATAAAAGGGCGCGCCGGCACGGGGCGGGCTGAAATACGGGCATTATTTTCATCTGGCACATAATAGTTTTCAAAACCCCAAATCGCGCACAGTATAAAAATAAAACTGACAAGGACAAAACTGCGCCTGCTTTTTAGTTTTGCCTTTGGTTGTTCCGTCATTATTGGTTGTTCTGTCATATGCGTCTCAATCAATTTGTTTAATCTATCATATATTATGAATCATTTTGTGAATCTGTGTTCGGCGGCTTATTTTGTAATTCCCGTAATTTTGCCAAACGCAAGACACGAAAAAAACTATAAATAACAGATTCAACAAACCCATTCAAACCCCATAAAAAATAACGGCGCAAAAAATAGGCTTTGCTAAAACTCAATAGAGGTTCAAACATAAGCCGCGCCGCGCTAATTTTGCGCCCTCTTTTATGTAGGCTTTGTGCTTGCATGGTGGAATAAAAATCTATCTTCTGCACCATATGGCTAAATGAGCGAAAGCAATAATGGAGCATAATGCCTTTTAAGGTGCCGACCGCATCTTGGCGTGGGTTTTTATCTTTTAAGATGAGGGAATCATGCACAGGGTCATCTTTATATTCAGCCTTATGGCGATTATAGAGGCGTTTGAAATAATCGCCCGGCCGCGCATAATCCCATATGCCATAGCTGGTAAATGTCTGTTTGCCATAGGGGGGTATGATAATGCGTTTGACACGGTAAATATCATGGGCAAATTGTCCGTCATGGAATAAGGTTTTAATCGCTGTTTGCAAAGAGGGGGTAATAACTTCATCTGCATCCATATTCAAAACCCAATCATTGCGACAAAGCGATTCGCCATAGCGTTTCTGGCGGCCAAAGCCCTGCCAATCTTTATGATATGTTTTTGCGCCAAGCGCTTCGGCAATTTTGACTGTTTTATCTATACTGCCACTATCGACAATAATCACTTCATCCACCCAATCAATCACGCTTTTAATCGCGCGGCCAATCCTATCTTCTTCATTTTTGGCAATCATAAAAACAGAAAGCGGCAGTTTTTGCGGTGTAACTGTTTGCGGCATAATCTATCTATATTGTCTATCAAATGTTTGGCGTGGTTTTATTGGTTTGCCATTCAAAGAGCAAAACAGGCCATTTAGCCCAATGGTGAGCATATATCATATTTGGCTTGTGTGCTTGCTTATTTTCTCTGCTTTTGTGGATTATATGGCTTATGTTTTGGCCCTGTTTGCGGGTTTGGTTGTGGCTATGGGTAGAAGTTTTATCTTTACAAAGAGTTACATATAAATAAATTATCTCTGTTTTATTGTTAATTGCGCCACAGTCAGCTTGACAAAGAGGCTTTTTTGTGCGAAAAATTGGCTAATCCTTTCGAAAGGAGCTGAATTGTGCCCAATGACCGATAGATTTGGGGTTGGCGTGGTTTGCCTCTCGAAGGGTGTGACCTGTCTAGTTTTCTAGCAGTATGCTGTTTGAAATTGTGGATTTGAAAAGAGAAACGTGGGCGGCGTGTCCTGCGGTTAATTTTGTTT
>JAPPQG010000161.1 GCA_028816945.1 Alphaproteobacteria bacterium | reverse complement strand
ACAACAAACATTGCACTTTATGCGTCCTTAATCCACCCTCTCTTTATTATTACCCCCCCCCTGCAATTTACACTCCCTGCAATTTACCGATATTGTTTATAAGGCAGTATCGGCCAAAGACGCATTGCCTACTTGGATTTGTTCTAAAATATGTTGATTTTTCCCAAAAACGCTTAGGTTAATAAATATTCATTATATTTTTGTATATTTTTTGTTTCTATTGCAAAATTACCTTTTATGTTATAGCCTCTCACCATATAAGCTCGGTAAGTGCCTATTTCTAAATTCGTGTAAGCATAGTTTGGTATTTACCGTCGAGCCACCAATAGGATAAGAAAAAGATAATGAGGTTGCCATGATAAATTTTGCAAAACTAACTATAATGAGCCTGATTATGGCAGTAGGTCTGCAAGCATGTAATAGCGAGCAGAGCAAATTGCTAAATCCAAAAGCCATGTTGCAAACTGTGATTAAGAAAAATAAACAATCGGTCACAATTAAGCGCGACGCATTCGGCATGGCGCATATATTTGCTGATGATAATTATGGCTTATTTTTTGGCTATGGCTTTGCTATGGCGCAAGACCGCCTATACCAGTTGGAAATTGGAAAACGCTCCATACAGGGCAAAATTGCCGAAGTGCTTGGTGCTGACTATATTGATTTTGATAAAAAGCAACGCAACCTATTTTGGCCCGAGCGAATCCACACCCAATTAGAAATGCTTGCCCCCGACGAGCGCGCTATTTTCTCAGGCTTTGCCGCCGGCATAAATCGCCATATTGAAGAGGTTACAGCTAAGCCCGCGCAAAACCTGCCATTTGAATTTACGCAAAACCAATTTATGCCTGAAAATTGGAGCGAATATGATGTGGCGATGCTGTTTGTTGGCTCTATGTTTTTGCGTTATGGCGATTTTAATACGGAGCTTGAAAATCAAGCCTTTTTAGACGGTTTGCGCGCCCAGCACGGGCAAGAAATAGCCCAGCTTATTTTTGATGCTGTCAATCCCCGCGACCATGACAAAGCCCCAACAAGCATTCCCGCCACTGATTGGCAATGGCAAAAACAAACAAGCATGCCGCGTCTAGCACCTAATCAGGCGGCTAATCATGTAGCTAATCATGCGTCTGATAAGAAACTTGCGCCGCCTACGCGCACGCCACAGCTCATACCCTTGCAAGCCAAAACAAAAGCCCCAATGGATAGGCCTATAGATAGGCATATAGTTGCCCCGCCTACCCCTTCTACACAAGGGTTTAGCAATGCGCTTGTCTTAGGGCCAAAACGGTTGCAAGGTGCAAAGACTGTGCTTATCAATGGCCCGCAATTTGGTTGGTATGTGCCGTCTTATACTTATTCAATCGGCTTTCATACAGATGATTGGCATGCTGTCGGCAATACGCCGATTGGCTATCTTTTTCCCGCATTCGGCCATAATGAATATATCACTTGGGGGCTGACTTGGGGGGCAAGTGATAATGTCGATATATTCCGTGAGACTCGCAATCCGCAAAATGGCGAACAATATCGCCATCAAGGCCAATGGAAAACATTCGATAAACGCATTGAGACAATTAAGGTTAAAAATGGGGAGGATGTCCAATTTACCGCTTATCGCACAGTGCATGGGCCGGTTGTTGAGATGAATGAGAAATATGCTTATGCAAAACAGCGCGGCTGGGCGGGGCGTGAGTTGGATACGCTTATGGGATGGGCAGAGATGACAAAGGCTAAAAACCATGCTGAATGGCGCGCCGCGCTTGCCCGCTCTGCTGTCAATGTGAATTGGTATTATGCCGACCGTGAAGGCAATATAGCGACGATTGCAACAGGGGCTTATCCTAAACGCGCGCCGGGCCATGATAATCGCCTGCCCGTGAGCGGGGAAGGGTCTATGGATTGGCGCGGTTTTCATCCGCCAACAGCCAACCCGCATGTGTTAAATCCGTCTAGTGGCACTATTGCGAATTGGAATAATAAGCCCGGCAAGGGATTCCCTAACCCTGATGAATGGTGGTATTCTTGGTCGCAAGCCGACCGCGTTAAAATTCTCAATGATTTACTCAGCCGGACCAGTGAACTCTCACCGCAAGAGGTTTGGGATTTATTTATAGAAGCCTCTTATATTGACCCCAATGCGGCTTATTTTTTACCCTTCATGCAAGCGGCTCTCGCCAATAGTGACGACCCCCGCCATCGCCGTGTGGCGCAGATTTTGCAAAATTGGGATAGAAGTTTTGCAGCGTTCGAAAAGCCAAGCGATAAAGCTAATCCCAAACGCACACGCGACGCACAAACATATTATACCGATCCCGCAAATGCGATTTTCCGCACTTGGCTAGGGGACATGCTGAGCCAAACACTTACCGATGATTTAAGCGGCATAAATGGCGAAAACGGGGAGGGTGAAAATAAAATTGGCAAATCTATTGCCACATCAATAGCCTATGGCACGCCAGAGCGATCCGCAATGGCGAGTCTTAACATTTCGGTTGGCTTAAAATTGCTTTATGAGGCTTTGCTTGGCAATTTTGATTATGATTTTTTTAATGGCCAGCCTGCCAATACATATTGGCTGACATCGCTTGACGCAAGCCTTGCCAAGCTTGAAAAGCGTTTCGGCACAGCTAATATGGATAAATGGTTTTTGCCTGTGCCGCCGACGCGTTTTTATCACACGAATTTTTTAGGCATACCGCAAACCATCGCGCAAGCGGCCCGCGATGATGTGCCTGATATGAATCGAGGCACAGAAAATAATATGACAATATTTACACAAGACCAAAAAATTATGGCTTATGAGATTGTCCCGCCCGGGCAAAGCGGTTTTATCGCGCCCGACGGCTCAAAGGCAAAAC
>JAPPQG010000216.1 GCA_028816945.1 Alphaproteobacteria bacterium | reverse complement strand
AAAATTTCATCAATTTTATTGCCTTCGAGAATATGTAATTCGGGCTTACGGCCGGCCATTTTTTCAACATCATTTGCTAAACCTTGTAAAATCTGTGTCGCTTCTTCGCGCGCTTCTTCTTTCATTAAACTCTCAACTCCAAGCCAATGTTCAAAACCGCCCGGCTCTAAAACAGCCGCCAAGACTAATGCGCCACCATTGCCATGCGCGCGCCGTTCAGCCCAGCGCAAAGCCGCCCGCGACTCAGGCGTGCCATCAACGACCACTAAAAATTTGCGTGGTAAATGTGCATCATCAAACATAATATTATGGTCGCATTGTAAAAGCAGGCAAGCAAGCCCTTTAATATATTTTCAGTTATACCGCAAAACCGACTAACTCTTTGACTTTTTTCATTATTGGACGGGCAATGGCTTGCGCACGGGCGGCCCCATCGCTCATTATTTGCTCTAAATGCGTCACATCCCCCAAAAGCCGTGCCATTTCCGCCCCTATGGGCGTAATGGTGGAAATGGTTAAAGCAGCCAAATCAGCCTTAAAAGCGGAAAAAGGCTTGCCGCCATAGTCAGCAAGCACTGTCTCTTGCGGCTTATTGGCAAGGGCTGCAAATATGCCAATTAAATTGGCCGCTTCTGGCCTTTGTGGCAATTCATCCCTCTCTGCTGGACAAGGCAAGGCATCTGTTTTGGCTTTGCGTATTTTTTGCGCGATTGCATCTGCATCATCCGTCAAAAGAATGCGCGACATAGAGGAGGGTTCAGATTTTGACATTTTCCGTGTTCCGTCTCGAAGGGACATAACCCGCCCGCCGCTTTTTAGAATAAGCGGTTCGGGTAAGGGGAAAAAGGGTTCATCTTTCGGGCAGAAATCATGGTTAAATTTTTGCGCAATATCGCGCACTAATTCTAAATGCTGTCTTTGATCGTCGCCAACAGGCACTTTTTGCGCCTTATAGGCTAGAATATCGGCGGCCATAAGATTTGGATAAACCCATAGCCCAACAGAGGCTTTGGCGCGGTGTTTGCCGACTTTTTCCTTAAATTGCGTCATGCGGTCAAGCCAACCATAACGCGCCACACAATTAAAAACCCATGCCAATTCACTATGCGCCGCAACACGGGCTTGATTAAATATAATATGCGCGCGGGCATCCACGCCTGCCGCCAAGAAAGCGGCAACCGCTTCATATGTATTTTGCCGCAACTCGCTAGGGTCATGAGGGGCGGTAATCGCATGTAAATCGACAACACAATAAATACATTCATGCGTTGCCTGCAATTCAACAAAATTGCGGAGCGCACCTAGATAATTGCCTAAATGCAATCCGCCTGTGGGTTGAATGCCTGAAAAAATGCGCGGGCCTTTATCTGCCATATCATGCTCTCTATCTTATCTATTATCTATTATCTATTATCTATTATCTATTATCTATGCTCTTAATTTTAATGTTTCATCTATATTTTAATGTTTATCTATGGGCTTTAATCTAAGCGATTTTGGCAGGCGTTTCAATTCGTTTGCTATTTACATATTTTACATATTTTTTTCGGGCTTGCGGAAAAAGCGCATTAAGGCGGCTGGCTTAGCACCGCCTGCAACATAATTGAGGGCGAAAAAAACGCCCGCCCCGAATATAATTTGTCCGCCCAACCACAAGGCTAGCCCCAACCCCCCATTGGGTGGCGCAAAAGGTTGCCATATCAGCGCAACCGCTAGCCCCGCACACCCAGCCATGATAGCGATTAGGCTACGCATAAACCGCCTATCACCGGGGCGACAGTCTATATGGGTGCGACTGCACCAAGCATGGATAATCAGCAAACCAGCCGTCAGCCACCCCGCTATGCTCGTTGCCACCGCAATAGCGACATGGCCAAATTGCGGAAAATAAAGCAGGCTCAAAGTGATATTGGCCGCTACCCCAATAGCCCCATAAATAAAGGGGGTGCGTGTATCTTCGCGGGCAAAAAAACTTGGTTGGAGAATTTTAATTAACACAAAGGCAGGCAAGCCAAAGGAAAATCCCATAAGGGCAAGGGCTGTCTTTTGTGTATCAGCCTGCGTAAAGGCGCCGCGCTGAAAAAGCACCGCACAAATTGGCTCAGCCAATAAATATAAGCCAAAGGCGGCGGGCAAGGTTAATAATAAGCCCGCCTCTAAACCGCGATTGAGGCTATTATGCGCGCCCTCTTTATCACCTGCCCGCAAACGCCGCGCTAAATCAGGCAAGAGAGCAACCGATAAGGCAACCCCAATAACGCCTAATGGTAATTGATAGAGGCGGTCAGCATAATAGAGCCAAGCGGCGGCACTTTCTTGGGCCGACGCTATATTTGTGCCGATAAGAATATTTATCTGCCCGACACCCGCCGCCAAAACGCCCGGCACACCCAATAGTAAAACACGGCGCACATTATCAGTCAGACGCGGGCGGCGAAAAATGAGCGAAAGTGGCACATAAAGCCCCGCATTATGCGCGGCCAACCAAACCATGATAAGTTGCGCAAAACCAGCAACCGCCACCCCCCAAATCAAAACCGGCAAAGGAGCTAGGTCAAACAAAGCCGCCAAAAGCAACGCCCCAATAAGTATTATATTGAGTAAAACGGGCGCAAATCCTGCCGCGGCAAACCGCCCTATCGCATTTAACATAGCAGCAAACAAAGCCATAAGCGACATGCAGATAAGATAAAGAAAACTAATGCGGGAAAATGTCACCGTGCGGGCGAATTTATCTGCATCTTCTGCAAAACCGCTAGCAAGCCCATAAACAAAATAAGGCATGGCTAATTCGGCGAGGGCGGTAAATATAAGCAAGGCAAAAAACAAAGCAGCAAAAACCTCCGCACCCATTTGCCGTGCCG
>JAPPQG010000050.1:5013-8270 GCA_028816945.1 Alphaproteobacteria bacterium | reverse complement strand
GCCAATGCCCTACACGCGCTAGTTGCGTGCATGACAGATGGGGTGGAAATGGCGACACTTGTCGCACAAATTACCGACCCCGAACAGCGTGATGACCCGAATTGTGTCAAAGCCATTATCAGTTGGGATGATGAGACGAATCGCACAGGGCGGGCGCTTTATTTCACCCGCCTGCCTGCCCCCTATGGGGAGGGCGCGTTTTACCAACATATTGGCATTTATGCCTATCGCCGCGCCACTTTGGCGCGCTTTGTTGGCTTGCCTGTTTCTGCTTTGGAACGGCGCGAGCGGCTAGAACAATTAAGAGCTTTAGAAGCAGGCATGCATATCCAAATTGCCCGCATTGATGAAGTGCCATTTGCGGTTGATACACAAGCCGATTTAGAAAAAGCCCGCCAACTGTTAAGGAGCTAATGTTTTAGGAGATAATGCCAATGGATGAGACAAAACCCACGCATAAAGCCGATAAAGAGCAGAATCTAGACACTATTATTGCCTTTCAAGGCGAGCAAGGCGCAAATTCCCATATTGCTTGCCGCTTGGTCTATCCTGCCATGCAAACCCTGCCCTGTGCGACTTTTGAGGCGGCCTTTCGGGCCTTACAAAACGGCCAAGCGCAGCTTGCGATGATACCCGTTGAAAATACAGTCGCTGGGCGGGTGGCGGATATTCATCGCCTTTTGCCCGGCTCAGGCCTTTATATTATTGGCGAGCATTTTATGCCTATCCACCACTGCCTATTAGGCTTAAAAAATAGCAAATTAGAAAATATAAGCCATATTCACAGCCACGAAATGGCACTCGGCCAATGCCGCAAACTCATTGCTAAATTGCAAGCAAAGCCCATCATTACCGCGGATACAGCAGGGGCGGCGCGTGAAATTGCTGCATTGGGCGACCCCAATCACGCGGCCATTGCCTCATCGCTTGCCGCTGAAATCCATGACCTTGCCATATTGCAGGAAAATACCGAAGATATGGGACATAATACAACCCGCTTTTTGATTATGGCGAATCAAGCCGCTTATGCTGACCCTGATGAAGCACTGGTGATAACGAGTTTTATTTTTCGCGCCCGCAATGTGCCAGCCGCTTTGTATAAAGCATTGGGCGGGTTTGCTAGCAATGGTGTCAATATGACAAAATTAGAGAGCTATCAATTAGAAGGCAGTTTTACGGCTACTATGTTTTATGCCGATATTGAAGGCCATCCCGAAAATGAAGCCGTGCGTTTGGCATTGGAAGAATTGCGTTTTTTCTGCTCAAAAGTGGATATATTAGGCGTCTATAAGGCTGACCCGTTCCGCACAACACTAAAAGCATAAAGCAAGCGGAAATCATAGGCGGTTGGGTGAAAACCTGCTATACTATGCGCGAGAGGTTGGCGGCAGACGTATCCTTCGCCAACCGGGTCAGGTCCGGAAGGAAGCAGCCCTAACGAATTTGATACGGGTTGCCTGTTCCAGCCTCTCACCATTGCTTAAAATGATTCATAGCCAATTATAGACTAATTTAAGGACGATAGATTATGTCACAAACACAAGATAGGAAAACAAATAACAGCCAAAATAATACCGCCTATCAAGTGTTAGCGCGCAAATATCGCCCGCGCAATTTTGACGATTTGATTGGCCAAGAGGCTATGATACGCACTTTACGCAATGCCTTTGAGACAGGGCGTGTGGCGCACGCTTTTATGCTAACAGGTGTGCGCGGGGTTGGCAAAACCACAACCGCCCGCATTCTTGCCCGTGCGCTTAATTATACGCCTGAGGCAAGCATTGATTTAGGCGAAATGGGCGAGCATTGCCAAGCCATTATGGATGGCAATCATGTTGATATTATTGAAATGGACGCTGCCTCACGCACAAGCATTGACGATATTCGAGAGATTATTGAAAATGTCCGCTATCGGCCTGTTTCAGCGCGTTATAAGGTTTATATTATTGACGAAGTGCATATGATTTCCAAAGCCGCTTTTAATGGGCTTTTGAAAACACTTGAAGAGCCACCTGAACATGTCAAATTTATTTTTGCTACAACAGAAATTCGCAAAGTGCCTGTGACCGTGCTTTCACGGTGCCAGCGTTTTGACCTACGCCGCCTCAGCCAAGAAGAGACAATTAAATTATTATCCAAAACCTGTAAATTAGAAAGTGCCAATTTGAGCGCCGAAAATCTAGCCCTAATTGCACGGGCAGCAGAAGGGTCAGCACGCGATGCCCTATCCTTGCTTGACCGTGCTTTGGCGCATAGTGGGGATATGAGTAGCGAGACGAGTGGCGAGAGGAGCGGCGAAGCAAGCGCGGCGGCAGATAATGAGGCAAATAAAAAAGCCGATTTATCAACCGATGATATGCGCCGCATGCTAGGCCTTGCGGACCGCGGGCGGGTCTTTGATTTATTCGACCATTTAATGCAAGGGCATATTGCCGAAGCATTGGAGGAATTTGCAAGCCAATATCGTATGGGCGCGGATCCCGCGATTGTGCTAGCCGATTTATTAGATTTAACCTATTGGCTAACACGGCTAAAATATGTGCCAAGCGCGGCCGATGATATTACTGTTGCCGAAGCCCAGCGCAAGCATGGGCGCGAAGTCGCGCAAACCCTTTCCATACGCATATTATCACGCGCATGGCAAACCTTGTTAAAAGGCCATGCCGAAACATTAGCGGCACATAATCCTGTTGCCGCGGCTGAAATGGCATTGATTCGGCTAGCCCATTTGGCCGATATGCCCTCCCCCGAAGCCTTACTCAAACAATGGGAAGGGCAAATTGAGTCACAGGCCGCGCCGCAAACCACACCGCAGACAGCGTCACAGACCGAGTCGCAGGTTGCACCTGCTGGGGCGCATAAAGAGACGGCAAAACAGCCAAAACAAACTATAACTAACTTTACCGAATTGGTCGCTCTTATTGGCGAGATGCGTGATATTCGCCTTAAACATGCGCTAGAAAATGGCGTCCATTTAGTGCATTTTGAACCATCAATGGCTGAAAAAGGCGGGCTTGTCGAGTTTCGCTTGGCAGAGGGGCAAGAGGATATAACGCGCTTGTTAGCCAAGCGTTTGCATGATTGGACAGGCCAAGACTGGACCATTCGCCTATCAAAAGAACAAGGTGCTGAGACATTAAAGCAAACAGCCTTAAACACAGCACAACAACGCCGCGGGCAGGCCGCGCAAGATCCGTTTGTGCAGGAAGCACTGACAGTTTTTCCCGGCGCCGAAATTACCAATGTAGCCGATTTAG
>JAPPQG010000050.1:0-4393 GCA_028816945.1 Alphaproteobacteria bacterium | reverse complement strand
CCCACGGCGTGCCTGTCGGCGGCGAATTAGACTATTTAGATGACGGCACACTAACAGCCGCCGTCAAATCAAGGACGGCGGTTTAGGAATCAATTTTCGGAAAATTATGTAACTACTATAAAATATATTATTTTCGACAAAATGATCTTGAAAAAGTAGAACAAATCGCTTAAATGTAACTACTGTAAAATATGTTATATTAGATAGGAGATATTTTATGGGAAACGATTACGACTCTGAAGGTGTTTTTGAGTGTCTTTGCAATGCTACTATTTTTCTTGCATCAGGAAATGCAAACTTAAAAGAAAGACTTAAAACTGTAGCAATTGGTCATTTGTATCCCCTAATTTTAGATAGATTTCCAGATGATATAAAAGGAAAGGTCAAAAGTAATATTTGGGATATTCTATTCCCCGGAGGAATTGAAATCGAAAAAAATATAGATTCACTCGACGATGAAACATGCAAAAAAGTTGCCGAAGCAATTGTACGAATAACATGCGAAATTGCTATAGCTCGAGAGAAAAGTTGGGGACAGGAAAGCGATAAAAATTAGCTTTCAAATAGTTTAACTCTCTAATAAATTCGGCTTTTCATCTTGTTCAATATCTAATTCAGTAATTTTTTCGCTACGGTTGCCAATTTTATCGCTCGATGTTTCTATATCTCGAATATCCCTATCGGCCAAATTAAAATGATTGCGTAATTTGCCGACGCGGTCATTGAGACGGCCAACATCTTTCAATAATAAGCCAACTTCTTTTTGGATAAGCCCTGCTTGTTCGCGCATTTTAACATCACGCATAAAGGCGCGCACTGTATTTAAGCCTAGTGCCATTGTGTTAGGCGATACGGGATAGACACGGCGTTGGCGGCATTCCTCTACTGCTTCGGGCAAGCGTGATTCTAATTCAGCAAAAATGCTTTCTGACGGCAAAAACATAAAGGCAAAATCCGCTGTTTCACCTGCGACAATATATTTATCCTCTATGTCGCGTGCATGTCTTAATATATCGGTTTTCATTTGTGATAAAGCAGATTTCTCTTCTGCCTCATTTTTTGCCTGACGCAAAGCTCGATAGGCTTCCAACGGAAATTTACTATCCACAGCAACTGACCCTGGCGGGTTTGGCAGGCGAATGAGACAATCGACACGCTTTTTATTGGATAAAGTATGTTGTAGCGCATAAGCACTTGCAGGCAGAAAGTCTGTTACAATGCTTGTAAGCTGCACTTCGCCAAATGCGCCGCGCGCCTGCTTATTATCTAAAATCTGTTGCAATTCTACAAATTGACCTGAAAGAGAGGTAATTTCCTGCTGTGCTTTATCAATAGTCGCTAGCCGTTCGCCTAAATTGCTTAATGTTTTATGCGTTTTCTCGCCCGTATCTTTTAGGCTTTGCGTTACCGATTGGGAAACATTATCTAGCCGTTCATTGAGTGTGCGGTTAAGTTCGCCCCGTGCTTTTTCTTGCGTCTCGGCAAAACCCGTAATGCGCCCCTGTAATTCTGTTTGCTGGCGGGCAATATTATCCATTTTATCTTGTAATTGTGTATTATTCTGCCCAGCAGGGCGGCGCAAAACCCACCCCACAATACCGCCAAAAAGAACGGCAAATAATAATAACCATATAGAAATATCATCCATAGGCTATATTTTAAGTGATTCGCTCTCTTCATCACCCCTTTATATTATTATTTTGTATAATATAATGAGCTGGTAGATTTTAACCATATCATATTATGACTATTAGACCGATTATTGAAGTGCCGGATGTGCGGCTGAAAACCATTTCTAAACCTGTCCCTGCGGTGACGGATGAAGTGCGCGCGCTGATGGATGATATGATGGAGACCATGCATGCAGCGCACGGCATTGGGCTAGCTGCCATTCAAATTGGCATTCCCCAACGCATTATTGTCATGGATTTATCCCCTAGCCAACGCGCCAAAACACACGCGCAAGAAAAGCAGGATAAAGATATAAATGAGACAAAAACAAGCACTGACCGCTATGATTTAAGCGGGCTAGACCATGAAAAGCCGCGCTATTTTGTCAATCCAGAAATTATTTGGGTGTCAGAGGAAAAGGCAAAATTCCAAGAAGGCTGCCTATCCGTACCTGAATTTTATGATAATGTGGAACGGCCGCAAGAATGTAAAATTAAATTTTTAGACTATGACGGCACACAACAGGAAATAATTTGTCGCGGCATATTGGCCGTTTGCATACAGCATGAAATGGACCATTTAGAAGGTATTGTGTTTATCGACCATTTATCACGGCTTAAACGCGAACGCATTTTAGCAAAATTACGCAAGCGCGCTAAACTGAAAGCCACCGATAATGAAACATAGAGAATAGAGCAAAGCCATGCGCTTAATTTTTATGGGGACAGCGGATTTTGCCGTAGCCACATTACAGGCACTAGCGCAAAGCGCGCATGAGATTTGCGCCGTCTATACGCGCCCCCCCACCCCAAAGGGACGCGGCTTAAAGCATAGCCTGTCCCCCGTCCATGCTTGCGCACAAGAACTTGGCCTGCCGATTTTCACGCCTAGCCATTTGCGCGATAAGGCCACACAAGAGGCATTTATCGCCCAACAGGCTGACCTTGCGATTGTCGCTGCCTATGGGCTTTTACTGCCCGCGCCTGTATTAGCCGCGCCAAAACAAGGCTGTTGGAACATTCATGCCTCACTTTTGCCGCGCTGGCGGGGGGCCGCGCCCATTCAGCGCGCGATTATGGCGGGGGATAAAAAAACTGGCATTTGCCTTATGCAAATGGATGAGGGGTTGGATACAGGCGCGCTCTTATTACGCAAGGAAATAAAGATTGATAAAACCGCCACCGCAGGCAGTTTGCATAATGCGTTAGCGGCTTTGGGGGCTGAGACTGTTATCGAAGGCTTGGCACATATTGAGGCCAATAAGCCCCTCATTGCCGAACCACAAGCACAAACAGGCATAAATTATGCGGCAAAAATTAGTAAAGCTGAAACACGGATTGATTGGACCCGCCCCGCCCATGTGCTTGACGCGCATATTCGCGGCCTATCGCCCACACCCGGGGCATGGTTTGAGGTCGATAATATGCGGGTCAAAGTGCTACAAGCAGAAATTGTCGAGAGTGCCGAAAAGGAGGCAGGACAAGCAGGCGGTGCAGGGGTAGCAGGTCAGCTATTAGATACAACGCCACCCCTGATTGCTTGCGGGCGGGGGGCTTTGCGTCTCTTACAGGTGCAAAAGGCAGGCAAAGCGGTTATGGGGGGGGCTACTTTTCAGCGCGGCGCAAGGCTAAAAATAGGGCAGAAGGTAAAGTGAGACAAATATAAAATGAGACAAATATAAAATGAGACAAATATAAAATGAGACAAATATAAAATGAGGCAAAGGTAAAATGGGGCAAATATAAATGAGTCAGCGTTTCAAATTGCTGATTGAATATGACGGCACGCCCTTTTGCGGCTGGCAAAGTCAAAAAACAGGCGGCGCGGTGCAAGATGCGCTGGCCCGCGCCGTGGTACAATTTTGCGGCGAAAAGATAAATATATTCGGCGCGGGGCGCACAGATAGTGGCGTCCATGCCTATGGCCAAGTCGCCCATATCACATTGACAAAACCAACCGATAGCACAATTATACAAAAAGCCCTCAACCAACACTTAAAACCATTGCCGATTGCTATTTTAGCGGTGGAAAAAGTAGCAGATGATTTTGACGCGCGTTTTAGTGCCGTCAAACGCCATTATCTCTATCGCATCATCACCCGCCAAGCCCCCTTAGTGTTAGAGGCCAACCGCGCATGGCATGTGCCTGTTGGTTTAGATGCGCGCACCATGCATGACGCGGGGCAGGTTTTTATCGGCAAGCATGATTTTACAACTTTTCGCTCTGTCAAATGTCAAGCAGCATCGGCCGAAAAAACGATTGATAGTTTAACTGTGACACAAGCCGGCGAAGTGATTGAAATTCGGGTTGCGGCGCGCAGTTTTCTACACCATCAAGTGCGTTCATTTGTTGGCGCCTTAAAATTGATAGGCGAAGGCAAATGGCAAATAGAGGATATTAAAGCCGCGCTAGCCGCCCGTGACCGCACAGCCTGCCCTCCACTCGCCCCCGCGTGTGGTCTTTATCTTGTCAAGGTCGATTATCCATAAGTCTGTATGATTAAAACCTGTATCATTAAGGCCTGTATCATTATCGGCTAAATAGGCTTTATCAGCTAAAATAGGCTTTGAGGATTGCCAAATAAATTTGCGCAAGTTGTTTAATATCATCGGTAGCAACTTGTTCATCTATTTTATGCATGGTCTGACTGGTTAAGCCAAATTCAGCAACCCGCGCATAATTTTTGATAAAACGGGCATCAGATGTGCCACCCGAAGTAGAT
>JAPPQG010000042.1 GCA_028816945.1 Alphaproteobacteria bacterium | reverse complement strand
AGCTAGGTTAGCAAATTCAGTTGTGATATTATCTAAATTCTCTTTAATAATTGGGAAAGCATTTCTCGCATCTTCAGCCAAGTCTGCAAATGCACGGGTCGGCTCACTTATTTTTCCAATAGCTGTTTCGATTTGCCTGATATATTCTTGTAAAGGCTCCAATGTTTGGACTATCTCTTTTGCTTTTGCATTGTAAGCCTCAATACCAATTAAATTGTCCTTATAAGCCGCAGTTAATGTTTCGACCTGCTCTTTGTAAGCAATAACCCAGTCATTCAATTTTTTAATGGATTCATTCAATTGCTTAAAAGCTTCGCCTAGCTGGCTTGTGATGACTTGATCAAGTCTAGTTACTAAATCTTGCAAAGCATCAGTTAAACCTTGCCCTACTCTATCAGTCAAATTATCAATAAACCCATCTAGTTTTTTTGCCATTTTATCGATAGATTCAATAACCTCTGCTGCCCCGATCTCTTGCTTTTGTGTGACTCCAAAGAGAGCTACAAACGCTCTATAAAAAATAGTGTAAAATATCCCTGTAATGCTTGTTGTAAAAGCAATCGTTAAGCCGTCGATTAACTCTGATATGCTTCCTTTAATATTGTTCACATCAAAATCTCTTAATCCAAGCCAAATGCCTAAAAATGTTCCTCCAATACCAATAAGCAAAAAGAGCGTAGGAGATGGCAAATCTTTAAGACGTTCTGCGGCTTTATGGTGGATACTTGGAAGCCAATTCACCGAGGAGAGAAGGAAAATAACTGTTAAAATCGAACCAAAAAATGTAGTTAGACGATTTTTTTGAACCCATTCAATAGCCTCTTCCCCCAAGTTTGGGACAAAAATCAACGCAAAAAAGATTAAAAGTATGACAGCCCCAAATAGCTGCCCTAAATAATTAGATTGCTTTTTTTGTTCGTTTTCCATTGATCGCCCCGTTTTATCTTTTATTAGATATATTCTCTCTTATTAGCAAATAAACCCCCTCAATGCAACCTAAAATAGTATTTTGTGGCAAGTTCGCATAGAGGGTAAAACACCCCCCTAATCCACGCTTGCAGGGGCAAGCGCGGATTAGGGGGTGTTAGCTAGGGTGCGTTATCTAATAGATATCCTTTAATAGATATTCTCTAATCGAGGTTTATCTAATAGAGGTTTTGTGCGCCGACCATTGCAAAGAGCATGGGGATAGAGAGCATGGTATTTGTCCGTGAAAACAGCATGGCGCGACGGGCGGAGGCTGCTTTGGCATCTGCTTCTGCCTCGACAATTCCCAACGCGCGCTTTTGGTTCGGCCAAATAATAAACCATACATTAAACCACATGATAAGACCTAGCCACATGCCAATGCCAATCACAATATGTTTTGGCACAGCAAAGCCTTCGCTTATACCAAGTGAGAGGGCAGGCACGAGATAGCCATTCATCCATGCCAATAAAAGACCTGATAGAATGGTAATCATCGCACCCCAACGAAACCACCATAGGGCGGCGGGTGCAATCACTTTGGAAATGGCGGGCTTTTGCTCGTCTGGTATATTCGGCATATTTGGGATTTGCACAAAATTAAAATACCAAAGAATGCCAATCCACATAATGCCCGCTAGCACATGCAAATAGCGCATGAGAAAGGCACTCCATGCATGGTCAAAGCCGCCACCTTGTGCGGTGTAAATAATAACCATAATAATGGCTAGCACAAAGCCTGCCAAAACCGTATTACGCAGTGAAGTAAGAATTAAAGCCATGATTTTCCCCCAATCATTCATTGTTTATTGATAGTGGCTTAACGCATATAATAAATCTATAAGCCGAATCTGCTAGCCCTAGATTAAAGCCCTCGCGTGCCGACCGCAAGCAAATTATAGGGCTGATTTGGCAGTTTTCGACCAATCCCGCTTGACGCCTAGATAAAGCAATAGTGGCCCGGCAATAAAAATAGAGGAATATGTGCCGATAAACACGCCCCAAATCATCGCAAAGGTAAAGCCGCGTATCACTTCCCCGCCTAATATGTAAAGGGAAAATAAGGCTAATAAAGTGGTTAAAGAAGTCATCACTGTGCGGGAAAGCGTGCTGTTAATCGACATGTTAAATAATTCGGGTAATGGCATTTTTTTATATTTGCGCAGATTTTCCCGCACGCGGTCATAAACAACAACTGTATCATTCATCGAATAGCCAATAATGGTTAGCAAAGCAGCAATGATAGGCAAGCCAAACTCTAACTGCAAAAAAGAAAATATACCGATTGTTAAAATCACATCATGGATAAGGGCAAGCACAGCACCCGCCGAAAATTGCCATTCAAACCGCAGCCAAATATAAATCAGCATGAGGCCAACAGCACTGACAACCGCCAACACGCCTTTATAGATAAGTTCGCTACTAATTTGCGGCCCGACAATTTCCACGCGCCGAAATTCTTTTACATCTGTTAGTTCAGCGCGAATTTTATCAACGGCAGATAAATCTTGTTCTGTTGTTTCAGCATTTTGTGTTTCGGCAACCCGTATCAATATATCCGTTGGGCTACCAAATTGCTGAATTTGCACTTCGCCTAATTCGAGCCTATCAAGGCGGTTGCGGAGGTCCGCAATATCGACTGCCTCTTCTGTGGCAATTTCAATCAATATCCCGCCCTTAAAGTCAATGCCGAAATTTAAGCCGCGGCCAAAAAACAGCCCCAATGAGACAAGCATAAGAATAGCCGATAAGGTTAAGCCAATGGAACGAAAGCGAATAAAATTGATTTTCGTTTCAGCGGGGACAAGTTTTAATTTCCACATTGATATTTTCATCGGCATTTCCTCCTACACAGGCACATTGGCATTTTCAGGATGGCGTATTGTGTCTGCATGGCGCCGCACCCAAAGCGCAACCA